>NZ_SMKO01000001.1 GCF_004348685.1 Nonomuraea deserti
GGCATCGTGTACCTCGCCCGCGATCGCGAGTCGCAGCTGGTCGCGCTCAAGACACTCCGCCCCGGCCTGGGCGCCGACGCGGACTTCAGGCGCCGGTTCACCAGGGAGATCGAGGCGGCGCGGAGCGTGGCCCGCTTCTGTACGGCGCCCGTGCTGGACGCGGGCATCGACGGCGACGTCCCCTACCTCGTCACCGACTACGTCGACGGCCCCGACCTGGCCGACGAGATCAGGAGGAAGGGGCCGATGGCGGGGGCCGACCTGGAGGCGCTGGCCGTGGGCGTGGCGACCGCGCTCGCCGCCATCCACCAGGCCGGGGTCGTGCACCGCGATCTCAAACCCGCCAACATCCTGCTCAGCTCCGTGGGGCCGCGCGTGATCGACTTCGGCATCGCCCAGCTGGTGGAGCCGGACGCGACCCGGTCCATGTCGATCGTGGGGACTCCCGCGTACATGTCGCCGGAGCAGGCCACCGGCGGGCAGGTCACGGCGGCCGGCGACGTGTTCGCCTGGGGCGGCGTGGTGGCGTACGCGGCCACCGGGCGGGCGCCGTTCGGCACGGACGGTGCGCCGGTGGTGCTGTTCAGGGTGGTCCACTACGCACCCGACCTGCACGGCATGGACGAGCGGCTGCGGCCGCTGGTGGAGCAGGCGCTGGCCAAGGAGCCGGAGCGGCGGCCTACGGCCCAGCAGCTCCTCGACCGCCTGCTCGGCCGCGAGGCGATCACGGCGGCCGCGGCGACACACCGGGTGAGCGACTCATGGTCGGCCCGCCTGCTCGACGCCCCTGACCCCTCATCCGGACAGCCCGGTGGCTCGGACTCGTCGTCCGGGCTGCCCGGAGGCTCGGACGGCTCGCGCGGCGACGGGGACCCGGTGTCGGATCTGAGCCGGTCCGGTGCGGAGTCCTCGCGCCGATTATGGCCGGCAGTCTCGCGCCGGCTCCGGTCTGGCCTTCCCCTCCCGTTCCTGCAGGGCTGGGAGCGGCTGTCGCGCGGGTGGTGGGGCCGGCCGGCGGCGGCGATCGGCGCCGTGCTGCTGGCCTCGGCGGGTACGACAGCCGTACTGTGGCAGGCGTCGCGGAGCGGCCCACCCCCGGAGAACCAGGTGACCGCCGGGGGCTCCCGGCAGGTCGCCGCCACCGTCACACCGTCGGTCACGAGCCCGCCCCGTGATCCGGACGCCCTCGCACAACGCGAGGCGTCGATGACGAACGCGTCAGGGGAGCGGGTGCCGCTTTCCGTCACGATTCAATCGCTCCACCGGATGGGCGACGAGATCCGGTTCGAAGGGACGCTGACGAACCTCAGCCCCACGGGCGCGACCGCTGACTTCTACTCGATGCTGGGCAGGCCGGCGTGGAACCTCCAGGACGTCACCCTGACCCCGGCAGGCGCGACCGAGAGGTTCTTCCCCCGCGTGGAGGACGAGGTCTGCTCGTGCACGTCGTGGTGGAGTCACGCCAACAAGATCGATCCGAACGAGTCCGTCTCCCTCCATGCGATCTTTCCCGGCGTGCCGGAGAAGGCCGGGAAGGCCGACCTCGAGCTGCTGGATCTGGGCACCTTCAAGGACCTCCCCATCGACGAGTGAACCCCGGGACATCCTGATCAGCTGGAAGCTGAACGCCGTCACCGGGCCCGCTCGTACGGCTACGCTCGCCGTGATGACCGGCACCTGGGATCCCGCGGCGACGGGTGTCATGCGACTGCCTTCTGGGCGTCTGGTGCGCGGCCGGGGGCTCAGGCATCCGCTGCCCGAAGGTCCTCAGCCCGCCTTCGCCCTCTATCTCCTGGGCCGCCGCCCGCCGGAGGTCGGCTGGCAGCACCGGTGGCTGCGCTGGCCCGATTTCTGGCTGCCGTCCGACCGGCACGCGACCGCGGAGGCCCTGCGCGAGGCGCTGCGACGTGCCGGGTCGGAGCGGGTCGAGATCGCCTGTGGCGGCGGCCGGGGCCGCACCGGCACGGCTCTGGCCTGCCTGGCCGTGCTCGACGGCGTGCCCGGCGACCAGGCGGTCGCCTACGTACGCGAGCACTATGTCAAGGGCGCCGTCGAGACCCCGTGGCAGCGCCGCTTCGTCCGCGGCTTCCCCCAGGTCTAAGCGTGACCGGCGGCCTCGCGTTCGGCGACGGCCGGCTCCTGACGCGACGGTGAGCGGGCGCCGAGGGTCAGCCCGACGGCCAGGCACACCAGCGGGATCGCCGGGATCACATATCTGACGTCGTATGCGGCCAGGAAGGGCGGGGAGGCGACCAGTGCGAGCGCCGCGACCCCGGGCAGGAGCGCGTCCCACCGCCGCCGCACCAGCGCCGCGACCAGCGCCCCGCCGAGGGCCAGCATGAGCAGCGGGAAGGGCACGTAACCGAACCGCTGGTACGCGCGCAGCCATCCCGCGACCGGCTCCACCACCCGCGTCGCGGCCGGCCCCGCCTCGTACGACTCCGCCACGCCGCGCACCGACTCGTTGATCGGCCGCTCCGACTCGGGGAGCTTGTAGGGGGTCTTCTCGTCCACGGCCGTGCGCTCCCAGCGCAGCAGCTGCGCGAGGTCGGTCGCCGCCGCGGCCAGATAGTCGCCGGGCTGGGCCAGGATCGCCATCCTGGCGAACTCGCCGGCGAGCTGGTTGCGGTTGGCCTTGCCCGGCACCTTGAGCAGCGGCGAGAAGTCCTCCCAGAGCCAGTGCGGCGGGTAGGGTCGCTGCTCCACCGGCATGTCGGGGCAGAGCACGGCCAGCCGTTCCGGAGGCTTGATCACGCCGCAGTCGGCGAAGCTCATGGTCCGCGACCACAGGAAGTTGCCGTCGGCCTCGGTCAGCCCGAACGTGCCCTTCTCCACCTTCGTCCACGTCGCGTACGCGCCCAGCGGGATCGCGCCGGCGACCAGCAGCGCCACCAGCGGGCGCCAGCCGTACCGGCGGATCAGCAGGTAGGCGGCGACCAGGATGAGCAGCGGCAGCCCGACGGTCCTGGTGATGCCGGCCAGGCCGAGCAGCAGCCCGCCGACGGCGGCGGTGGCCGGGCTGACGCGCCAGACGATGAGGACGACCGCGGCGGTGACCAGCACGATGAAGATCGCGTCCGCCATGATCATGTGCTCGAGGAGCAGCATGAACTCGTCGTACAGCAGCGGCGTGACCAGGAGCGCGGCCCCCCAGCCCGGCAGGCCGCGCCGCCGCAGCAGCGCGTAGATCGCCACGGCGAGCCCCAGCACCAGCAGGTGCTGCAGCACCGTCACCAGGGTCAGGCTGTGTGCGGGGCGAAGCAGCGCCAGGAGCAGCGAATATCCGGACGGCCGTGTGGTGCCCGGCGCCAGCTCCTCGCGCAGGAACGCGAACGAGTCACCGTAGAAGAGCAGCGCCGGCGGGAACCCGAGCATGGCGAGCACGCGGAGCCCGATCGCGGGCAGCATGGCGATGACCAGTGCGCGATGAGCCAACATGAATCCGCTTCCTCGTGAGTCGGGGCCCCCACAATAGTGGGTGTTCCGGTCACCGAGCGGGTGCCTGGATCACTCCGATCTGCCGCCACAGGGGCACGAGGGCCAGCAGGTAGCCGAGGGCGGCGAGCGGGATCAGGTCGAGCGTCACGATCGGCAGCAGGCTGCTGACCAGTACGACGGCCGCGCTCCACCAGGGCAGCCGGCGGGCGTACGCCAGGAGCGCGGTGGTCGCGATCATCCCGGCGTACAGCAGCTGCGGTCCCACCTGGTAGAAGGCGAGGTCGACGCCGGGCAGGGAATGGAACTCCTGGCTGAGTTCGCGCATGCCCGCCTTGTCGGCCGCGCGCAGCCCGACCACGATGTCCACCACGAACTGCACGATCGACGTGGCGGCGCCGACGAGCGTGAGGGCGATCACGGTCTCCCTGATCCAGCCGGGGTCGAGGAGACGGCGCAGGCCGGACACCAGGAAGACGAAGAGCACCAGGCCCGCCAGGTTCGCCATGTGGGCGGCCTGCCAGTCGAGGCCGGGCCCGTACACACCGTCCTGCCGGCCGAACCATCGGATGACCCCGTAGGCGAGCATGAGCAGTGGTGCGGCGACGGCCGCGAAACCGGCGGTTCTCATGCGTAGATGGTGATCGTCGCGGGGCCGCGTGGCATCGGGGTTAGCCCTTACTCCGGCCCTGAGCGGGCCCTGGTTCGCGCGCGATCGGGAACTCGGCTTGCCGGAGGGTTTTCCCGAATGTCATTCTGAAATTGGCGCCCGGCGTTCAGCGTCCCGGCCACCCGTCGCCGCGGAGGATGCATGACCAATCACCCGATCATCGACAAAGAGGCGCTTCGCCTGAAATATCGGGAAGAGCGTGACAAGCGGCTGCGTCCGGACGGCAACGACCAGTACCTCCGCCTCACCGGCCGCTTCGCGCACTACCTCGACGACCCCTACACCCCGGTCACCGAGCGCCCGCCGAAGACCGATCACGTGACGGTCGCCGTCATCGGCGGCGGCTTCGCCGGGCTCGTCACCGGCGCGCGGCTGAAGGAAGCCGGCGTCGAGGACGTGCGCGTCGTCGAGAAGGGCGGCGACTTCGGCGGCACGTGGTACTGGAACCGCTACCCGGGCGCGCAGTGCGACACGGCCTCGTACGTGTACATGCCGCTGCTCGAGGAGACCGGGCACATGCCGACGGAGAAGTACGCGCACGCGCCCGAGATCCTCGAACACTGCCGCCGCATCGGCAAACACTTCGGCCTGTACGACAACGCCCTCCTCCACACCGAGGTCCAGAGCCTCGAATGGGACGCGGCCCGCTCCAGCTGGCACATCACCACGAACCGGGGCGACCACTTCACCGCGCAGTTCGTCACCATGGGCATCGGCCCGCTGCACGTGCCCAAACTTCCCGGCATCCCGGGCATCCAGACGTTCCGCGGGCATGCGTTCCACACGAGCCGCTGGGACTACGCCTACACCGGCGGCGACCCGTCGGGCGCGCCCCTGGACCGGCTGGCCGGCAGGCGCGTGGCCGTCATCGGCACGGGCGCGACGGCCGTCCAGTGCGTGCCGCACCTGGCGCGGGCCTCCGAGGAGCTGTACGTCTTCCAGCGCACGCCCTCGTCGGTCGACGTGCGGGACAACCGGCCGACCGACCCGGAGTGGTTCGCCCAGGTCGCGACCCCCGGATGGCAGCAGCGCTGGCTGGAGAACTTCACCGCCAACCAGACCGGCGCGCTGGCCGGCGAGGACCTGGTCATGGACGGTTGGACCGATCTCGCCCGCCGCGTGCGCTCCCGCATCCAGGCGCTCCCGCCAGGAGAGCGTACGACGGAGCACATGCTGGCCGCCTTCGAGGACTCCGACTTCGAGAAGATGGAGGAGATCCGCGCCCGCGTCGACTCCATCGTCACCGACAGCGAGACCGCGCAGAAGCTCAAGGCGTGGTACCGCCAGCTCTGCAAGCGCCCCTGCTTCCACGACGAGTACCTGCAGGCCTTCAACGTCCCCGGCACCCACCTCGTCGACACCGACGGCAAGGGCGTGGAACGCATCACCGAGAAGGGGGTCGTGGCCGCGGGCAGGGAGTACGAGGTCGACTGCGTCATCTACGCCTCCGGTTTCGAGGTGGGCACCGACTACACCCGGCGCGCGGGCTACGAGGTGACGGGACGCGACGGGGTCAGGCTGTCGGACCACTGGGCGGAGGGCATGCGCACGCTGCACGGCATCCACGCGCACGGCTTCCCCAACGTCTTCCTCGTCCAGCCGACGCAGGGCGCGAACCTCATCTCCAACATCCCGCACAACCTCACGGAGGCGGGCAGGACCATCGCGCTCACCGTCCGGCACGCCCTCGACCACGGCTACGGCGAGATCGAGGTCACCAAGGAGGCCGAGGACGCCTGGATCGAGCTGCTGCTGTCGGGCGGCGGCGGGATCCTGGGCTCCCCCGACTGCACGCCGGGCTACTACAACAACGAGGGCCAGGACCTCGGCCTGCGCAGCTGGCTCAACGCCGGCTATCCGCACGGGGCCATGGCCTACTTCGGCTACATCGACCGGTGGCGTACGTCGGGCGCGTTCGAAGGGCTGGAATTCCGGTACGGGACTGCCCTCCGGGGCTAGTACCTTCGTCCGGCATGAGCTACGACCTCTATTTCGCCCGTCGCGCGCCCGGCCAGTCCTGGGAGGAGGCGCTGGAGGAGCCGCGGTCGCCCGACCTGGCGGCCTGGGAGCGCATCGTCGGGCGGGCCCGCGAGATCCTCGGCGAGGTGCGGATCGTCGAATATCCGCCCAACTGGGAGATGGATCACGAGGGCACCGGCATCTCCGTGAACCACTGGGAGGGCGGCTGGGAGATGAGCGCCCCCTACTGGACGCGCGGCGAGGACGCGCGGCGGACCGTCGACGTGCTCTACGAGGTGGCGCGGGTCGTCGAACGCGAGTCCGGTCTGGAGTGCTACGACCCGCAGGTCGGCCTGCCGCTCGCGGACATCACCGACACGGCGCGCGCGGTGGAGGCGTTCGACACGGTGGCCGACCGGTTCGGCCGTCGGACCGAGGCGACCTGACCGACCGGTTCGGCCGGCGGGGCCGAGGCGACCTGACCAACCCGGTTCGGTCGGCGGAGGAAGCGAGGCCGCCTGACCGTGGGTTACCGGCGCGAAAAGGTACACCCTGGACTACTGCCTGACCCTCCGGCCCTGGTTACCGTCATAAGGTGCTGAACAGGACCGCGCTGGAGGCGTTGACCCGTCGCCCGCTGCCCTTCCTGAAGTCGGCCTGGCCGTGGCGGAGTGTGGCGTACCTGCTGGCCAGCGCCGTCCCCGGCGCGGCCTTCCTGCTCGCCGCCATCCCCGCGACGCTCATCGGGCCGCCCCAGGGCTTCGTCGTGGGGGCGGCCGTCGTCGTGGGAGCCGTGCTGCCCGTCGCCTGGTTCGAGCCGCGGCGGCTGCGGCTCGTCGACGACGTTCCCGTACCCGAGACGCCGGACCGGCGCAGGCGTGAGCTGGGGCTCGCGGTCATGACGCTGCTCGCGATGTGGTGGATCGACCTGATCATGGTGCTCTTCACCGTCGTGGGCCCCGCGCTGCTCATCCTCACCCCGGCCGTCCAGCCGGACGTGGCGCCGTCTGTCGGGGTCGCGGCCGCCGTGATGGGCGTGCTGCTGCTGCCCGTCGCCGCGTACACGGCCACCGCATGGGGCGGCGCGCGCGGGGCCATGGCACGGGCGGTGCTCGCGCCGCAGGGGTCCGAGCTGAACGAGGTGCTGAGGTCGCGGGCGCGGCTGGTGGACGCGTTCGAGATGGAGCGCCGCAGGATCGAGCGGGACCTGCACGACGGCGCGCAGCAGCGGCTGGTGTCCCTGTCGATGACGCTCGGCCTCGCCAAGCTGGACCTGCCGGAGGACTCGCCCACCGGACGGCTGATCGGGCTGGCCCACGACGAGGCCAAGCAGGCGCTGGCCGAGCTGCGCGAGCTGATCAGGGGCGTGCACTCGCAGGTGCTCACCGACCGCGGGCTGGGCGCGGCCGTGCAGGACGTCGCGGGACGCTCGCCGGTGCCGGTGGACGTCGACGTCCGGCTGCCGGGACGGCTGCCCACCGCCGTGGAGGTCACCGCCTACTACGTGGTCAGCGAGGCCCTGGCGAACCTCGCCAAGCACGCCCGGGCGGCCAGGGGCGCCGTCACCGGCCGGCTGGAGCGCGGCACGCTGGTCGTGGAGGTGCGCGACGACGGCGTGGGCGGCGCCGACCCGGCCAGGGGAACGGGGCTGACCGGCCTGGCCGACCGGCTGGCCGTCGTGGGCGGGAGACTGTCCGTGTCCAGCCCGGCAGGGGGGCCGACCCTGGTACGAGTGGAGATTCCGTGCGCATAGTGATCGCCGAGGACGCCGTCCTGCTCAGGGAGGGCCTGGCCGGGCTGCTCGAACGGTTCGGCCACACCGTGGTCGCCTCGGTCGGCGACGCGCCCGCCCTGCTGTCCGCCGTCGCCGAGCACCGCCCCGAGGCCGTGGTGACCGACGTACGCATGCCGCCCGGCCTCTCCGACGAGGGCCTGCGGGCCGCCCTGCACCTGCGCCGCCTCCATCCCGACCTGGCCGTGCTGGTGCTCAGCCAGTACGTCGAGCAGACGTACGCCGCCGAGCTGCTCGAGTCCGGCGGCGGTGCGAGCGTCGGCTACCTGCTGAAGGACCGCATCGGCGACGTACGCGAGTTCGTCGACGCGCTGGACCGGGTGGCCGCGGGCGGCACGGTCGTCGACCCCGAGGTGGTGCGTCAGCTGCTGAGACGGCGGCGCGACCCGCTGGGCAGGCTCACCCCGCGCGAGCAGGAGGTGCTCGGCCTGATCGCCGAAGGGCGCTCCAACGCCTCGATCGCGAAGGAGCTGGTCGTCACCGACGCGGCCGTGGCCAAGCACATCGCCAACATCTTCGCCAAGCTCGACCTGCCGCCCGCCGCCGACGGGCACCGGAGGGTGCTGGCGGTGCTGGCGTACCTGCGGGGCTGATCAGGTGCTGGCGTGCCTGCGGAGCTGATCAGGTGATGCAGAGCTCGTTGCCCTCGGGGTCGGCGATGGTGATCCACCAGTTGGGCCCCTGGCGGCCGCGGTGCAGCACCTTCGCCCCCTTCGCGGTCAGCCGCTCGACCACCGGCTCGATGTTGTCGGCTCCCACGCGTACGTCGAGGTGCAGGCGGTTCTTGACCGTCTTGGGCTCGGCCACGAGCTGGAACAGCACGCGCGGTGCACGTTCGAGCCCGTCGGGGTGCCTGATGGCCGCGCCCGCCTTCCACACCAGCGCGCCGTTGTGCGTGGTGGTGTCGTCTTCGGTGGCGTGACCCTTCTCGATCATGCTGCGGATGAACGCCTCGTTCGAGGGCTCCACCTGCCAGCCGAGCGCGTCGGCCCACCAGTCGGCGAGTGGATGCGGGTCACCCGTGTCGATGACGACTTGGAAGTCATATGCCATGAGTCCAATGCTAAAAGTAGGGTTCGTGGGCATGAGTGAGCAGTGGCAGGAGGTCGGTGACCGGGTCTACGTCCGGCGCCACCGGTCGTTCGACATGAACGTGGGTCTGGTCGTGGGCGACGGGCACTGCCTGGTGCTCGACACGCGTACGTCGTACCGGGAGGCGGCGGACCTGATCGCGGCGATCAGGACGATCACCTCCGCTCCGTGGACGGTCGTCAACAGCCACTCCCACTTCGACCACTGCTTCGGCAACGCCCTCTTCCGCCCCGCCGAGATCTGGGGCCACGCCAGGTGCGCGGAGGAGCTCGAGCTGTACGGCGAGCGGCAGCGCGCCAGTGTCATCGACGGTTCGCCGGAACTGCGCGAGGACCTGGAGGAGCTCACCATCGTGCCCCCGGACCAGACGTTCAGCACCGCGGCCGGCCTCGACATCGGCGGCCGCATGGTGCACCTGCGGCATTTCGGGCTCGGGCACAGCAGCAACGACGTCGTCGTGCAGGTTCCCGACGCGGGGGTGGTGTTCGCCGGTGACCTGGTGGAGGAGGGCGCGCCGCCGGCGTTCAGCGACTCCTATCCGCTCGACTGGCCGGCGACCCTGGGGAAGATGCTGGAGGAGATGCCCGAGCCGGTGATCGTGCCGGGGCACGGCGCGGTGGTGGACCGGCCGTACGCGCTGGCGCAGCGCGAGGAGCTGGCCCTGGTGGCCGAGCTGGCCGAGCGGGCGCATGTGGCGGGCCTGCGCGACCTGATCAGGCTCTTCCCCTATCCGGAGGACGTGTCGAGGCAGGCGATCGACCGCGCCTTCATGCAGCTCGACGCGGCCTGAGTGGCCGGCGGTCGACACGACCGGTGTCGTCACGCTATATTGCATTTTGCACTATAGAAGGGGGCGGCATGGCGCGACGGCATGATCTGGTCGGCCTCACCGTGCTGGCCATGCTCACGGTGCGCGCCGCTCATCCGTACGAGCTGCACCGGTTCATCGTCGACACGCACAAGGACTTCATCACCGGCCTGCCGCGCAGCCTCTACCACGCCGTCGAGCGGCTGGCGAAGGACGAGCTGATCGTGCCCGCGGGCACCGACCGCGAGGGCCGCAGGCCGGAGCGCACGGTCTACGAGATCACCGACGAGGGCCGCGAGGAGCTGGCCACCCGGCTGCGCCGGCTGCTAGAGACGCCCGACCCCGACCGGCTCACGTTCGTCGCGGCCGTCTCCCTCATGGGCTGCCTCCCGCTGGCGGACGCGCAGCGCGCGCTGCGCACCCGCGGGGCCGCGATCGAGGGCATCCTGGCCGGCCTGGACGCCCACATGCGCGCGCTCGACGCCGGCGGCCTGCCGCGCATCCTCATGCTCGAGATCGAGTACGAGCAGGCGCTCTACACGGCCGAGCTCGACTGGATCACCGGGCTGCTCGACCGCCTCGACAAGGGGGAGCTCGACTGGGCCCCCACGATCGAGATGTGAAAGGCCGCCGGAGTGCGCCAACACCCCGGCGGCCGTAAATCCGAACAAGGCGCCTGCCCTGCCCGAACTCGCCATCACAGGATAGGCGCCGCGACCGAAGGAGCAGTGCCATGTCCGCAGAAGTCACCCACCTGCTCGCCCGCATGACGGAGACCTGGAACGCCGGGGACGCCAGCGCGTACGCCGGGTTGTTCACACCGGACGCCGAGTACATCACGTTCTTCGGCCTGCACCTGCGCGGCAGGCAGGCCATCGAGGACACCCACAGGGAGCTGTTCAAGACCTCGATCAAGCTCGAGTCCGACGGCGAGAAGCCGTTGATCAAGGCGCTGTCCGACGACGTCGCCCTGGTGATCTCGGGCGGCAGCTCCACGGTGGACGGCGAGCCCGACCCGAGCCGCACCTCCATCATCACCCTCACCGCCCTGCGCACCCCCGAGGGCTGGCGCTTCGCCTCGTTCCAGAACACCCGGGTGGGGCCGTGAAGAAGCTGATCACCGAGGTCGCCGGCGTGGTCGCGGCCCCCGTCGAGCAGGTGTGGCAGGTCCTGCTCGGCCAGGGGCCCGGTGGCGCGGTGAAGACGGAGCTGGGCGAGCACACCGTCGCCTACCAGGGCGGCTGGTGGTACCGCGGCGAATGGTCGGTCACCGACCACCCCGAGGGCACCCGCGTCGTCCACCGCGTCTACAACGTGGCCGAATGGCTGCGGTGGGGCGTGCCGCTGGCCAACCGGCTCTTCATCGGGTTCGACCGGCAGACGCGCCAGGCGTTCGCCGACGGCCTTGTCCGCATCGGAGAGAAGTTGGGGTGCCCGACCCGGCTCACCTAGGCTTCCCGCATGGAATGGGGACCGCTGACACGGGAGGACGCCCGGCCCTTGGCCGAACTCCTGGCCGCCATCGAGGCCGAAGACATGATCGGCGACGTCTACGGCGTCGACGACGTGGCGGAGCGGCTCGCCGCCCGCCTGCTGGACATGACCGAGGGCACGCTGGCGGCCAGGGACGGCGACCGGATCGTCGCCTTCGGCTGCCTCCCGGCCAGGCAGTCCGCCGGCGACGTGCACCTGATGCACCTGTGGGGCGGCGTGCACCCGGCCCACCGCAGGCGAGGGCTCGGCCGGCGGATCATCGACTGGAGCCTGCGCGCGGCGCCCGAGGTGAGCGCGAAGGCCTATCCCGGTCTGCCGGTGGAGGTCTCGTTCGACGTCTTCGACGACCGGCCCGGCACGCGGGTGCTCGCGGAGGGCGCCGGGTTCACCGCCGCGCGCTTCTTCGCCCGCATGGAGCGGTCCCTGTCCGGTGACCTGCCCTCGGCGCGCCCGCCCGAGGGCGTGTCGATCGCCGCCTGGTCGCCCGAGCTCGACGACGGCGCCCGCCACGTGCGCAACGAGTCGTTCCGCGACCACTGGGGCAGCGTGCCGCACACCCCCGAGAGCTGGCGCCACACCATCACCGGCTCCCGCAACTTCGCCCCCGAGGCCACGTTCGTCGCCCTGGCCGGCGACCAGCCGGTGGGCGTGCTGGTCACCCACTTCTTCGACCACAAGTTCGCCCTGACCGGTGAGCGCCAGGCCTGGATCCAGATCGTCGGCACGCTGAAGGAGTGGCGCGGCAAGGGCGTGGCGAGCGCGCTGATCGCCCACGCCCTGCGCGCCTTCATCGACCAGGGCTACACCAGCACCGGGCTCGGCGTCGACGCCCACAACCCCACGGGAGCGGTCCGCGTCTACACCGGGTCGGGCTTCGCCGTCACGCGCCGCTGCACCAGCTACACCCGTTCCCTCCCCGCGTCCTGACCCCCGGCTCGCGGCCCTACCCGGGGTTCAGGGGGAATCTGGCGACGAATCCGGCATCTTCGTACACCAGGGTCCCCTCGTGCAGGGCGGCGATGTCGCGCGCGATCGGGAGCCCGAGCCCGGCGCCGCCCGCGTCACGGGCGCGGGCCTCGTCCAGCCGGGTGAAACGGTCGAAGACCGCCTCCCTGTGCTCCGGCGGAATCCCGGGCCCGTCGTCGGCCACTTCGAGCACCGCCTGATCGCCTTCGGCGCGCACCGCCACCCGCACGGCGGAGGCGGCGTGCCGGACGGCGTTGTCGACCAGGTTGGTCACCAGGCGGTCGAGATGCGCCCGCGAGCCCTTCATCACCACGTCGGGCTCGACGTCGAGCTCCACCCGCACGTCGGGCCGCCGCCTGACCCGCAGCGACTCCTCGGCCGCCACCTGCCCCAGGTCCAGTTCCGTCGTGCGCGGCGGCTCGCCCGCGTCCAGCTTGGCCAGCATGAGCAGATCGGCTGCCAGCGACTGCAGGCGTTCGACGTCGGCCAGTGCCTCCTTGGTGAGCTCGCTCCGCTCGGCCAGCTCCAGCCGGGCGCGCAGGGTGGCGATCGGGCTGCGCAGCTCGTGGGCCGCGTCGGCGACGAACCTCTTGTGGGTGCCGACCGCCGTCTCCAGACGGTCGAGCGTCGCGTTGACGGTGGTGGCCAGCGCGGCGATCTCGTCCCCGGAATCGGGTACGGGCACCCGCTGGTGCAGGTCGCGGGCCGTGATGTCGGCCACCTTCGCCCTGATCGCGGCCACGGGTGCCAGCGCGCGGCCCACCGAGAACCAGGTCATCCCGGCCACCACGGCCAGCACGGCGGGCACGCCGGGCAGCAGCGCGCCGTACAGCGTGTTCAGGGCGTCCTCGGCGCTCGCCAGGGAGACCCGGGACCATACCATCGCGGGGCCGGCCTCCGTGCTCACCTTGACACCGGCGATGGCGTACTCGCCCGGCTCGGCCCACTCGACGGTCGCGGCGGGGGCGGCTTTCGCCTTGGTCAGCATGACGTCGGGGTCGGCGACCCTGGCCACCGTGCCGTCGTTCGCGTAGATCAGCTCTCTTGTGCCCTCCGCGCCTGCCGGTCGTTCGCCACGCGGCTCCGCCTTCCGCGCGGGGCGGAAACCGGTGAGTGGCTCGGTGACCTTTTGCGCGGGTACGACCGACAAGGTCTGCGCGTACGGCACCGCCTCCACGGCCTTCCTGACCGCCGCGGCGTCGGCGCTGCGTTCCAGGCTGCCCCGCAGCACCGCCACCAGCCCCAGGGCGACGGCGCCGAGCGCGAGCGCCACCACGAGCGTCGCCGCGGCGGTCGCCCGCAGCCGCACGGACGACAGCCCCGAGGACGTGGGCGACGACGTTCTCAGCCGTTTCACGCCGCCTCCAACCGGTAGCCGGCCCCGCGTACCGTCATGAGCGTGGTCCGGCCGAACGGCACGTCGATCTTGCGGCGCAGGGCGCTGATGTAGACCTCGACGATGTTCGGGTCGCCGTCGTAGGAGAAGTCCCACGCCTGTGCCAGCAGCTCGCTCTTGGACACCACCTCCCCGGCCCGCCGCGCCAGCGCGTGCAGCACCGCGAACTCCTTCGGCGTCAGCGCGATGTCCGCCTCGCCCCGGTGGCAGCGCAGCCCGGCCGGGTCGATCACCAGGTCGCCCACGCTGATCGACACGGGCCGCTCCCGTCCGCCCCGCCGTACCAGCGCGCGCAGCCTGGCCAGCAGCACCACGTAGGAGAACGGCTTGGCCAGGTAGTCGTCGGCGCCGTTGTCGAGCGCCTCGGCCTCGTCGTAGATGCCGTCCTTGGCGGTGAGCATCATGATCGGCGTCCAGTCGCCCGCCTCGCGCAGCTTGGAGCAGACGGCGTAGCCGTTCATCCTGGGCAACATCACGTCAAGGACGATCACGTCGTACGTGTTCTCGGTGGCCATCCAGAGCCCGTCGCGCCCGTCGTGCGCCACGTCCACCGCGAAGCCCTCACCGGCCAGGCCCCCCTTCACCAGGTCGGCCAGCCGCTCCTCGTCCTCCACCAGTAGCACTCGCACACGCACAAGAGTGCCGCAGCGCACCTAAAGCCAACCTGAAGATCGTTTCGGGCCTCTTAAGGATCGCTTCAGGTACGCGCGAGCACGCTCGGAGGCGTTCGATCGACTTCGAGTGAGGAGAACCATGTTCAAGCGACGTCTCGCGGTGCTCGCCGCGGTGGCCACCCTGGCCGTGACCGGGCTGGCCGGCTCGGCACTGGCCGACGAGCCCCTCGGACCCACCGCCGGCGCGAAGGTGATCTGCAAGACGAGCGACGGCAAGACCATCGAGCTGACCAAGGCCCTGCCCGCCGAGGGCGCCAAGCCGGCCGGTCCTGACGGCGCGACGGCCAGGGTCGAGCCGGCCAAGCCCGCCAAGCCTGCCGACGCGGCGGCCCCGGTCAAGCCCGAGTACGGGGAGACGGTGGAGATTCAGCGGGCGCCCGCGAAGGGCGGGAAGCGTTCCGAGGGCGAGGTGCGCCGCGGCGTGCGGGCCGACGGCGGCACGTGGAAGGCGGTGCCCGCCGTACCGGCCGAAGGGATCATGGTCAGGGCGAGCGAGGGGCCGGACAAGACCGTGACGATCACATGCAAGAAGGCCGAGTGACCAGGTAACACCGCTGACGACGGCTACGGACCCGCACCGGGTCCTGCCGCGGGCCGGGAGCCGGCCCGCGGCAGGCACGGCGTGCGAAGCCTTCGGCCCTTCACTCCAGGCCGACGACGTCCGAACTCGCCGATTGCGTGACGACAACCGCGCCGGGCGCGGGCAGCAGGCGCACGGGCTCACGCGGCAGTCGGCGCTCGGGGAGGCCGACCGTGATCCGCTTCGTCTCGGACGTGTCCCACGGGGTGACCAGCACCGTCGCCTTCATCTTCTCGCGACTGTCCCAGGACAGGTACGCCACGGCCAGCGAGTCGTCCAGCGGCAGTTGCGCGCTTTCGATGTCCGAGGTACGGGATCGCCGCAGTCCCGCAAGGGAGAACGACGCCCGCTTGACCGCACCCATGCCGAACGGCTTCCAGCGGGAGGTCCACTCGTCGTCGTCGTTCATCCCGTTCACGACGTCGAGGAAGCCCTTCGTACTGAACGAGCCGGTCACCCGCTGCCGGGCGAGGACCTTTCCCGACGCCTGCTCCAGCACCATGCCCTCGCGCTCGCCCCAGACCACCGACAGGGCCTCGGCGTCTTCCGATCGGTGGATCTCGACGCTCTCCGGACTTGCCGACACCTTCTGCTCACGCCGCCACACCTCGGCGCCGGTAGCGGGATCCAACCCGAGCACGGCGATGGTGAACGCGCTCGACCCGTACCAGTAGTCAATGTCACGTGACTTCTGCTCGATCCGCGGAGCGCAGATGATGATCTGGGCGAACACGTCCCGGGCCATCGTCAGGAAACGGTGCTCGTCCGAGTTCATGCCGGTCAGACAACCTTGCGGCGGGGAGTAGTGCCAGGCAGGCTCGGAGGCGGTCGGTTGCCAGCCGGTGAGCGTTCCAGGCCACAGCTTGGCGCGAGGATGTCCAGGGCTGGAGGTGACCACACCCGTGGAGTTCAGCCAGGGGTTCTCATCTACCCACCCTTTCCAGTGCTCGGCGAGGACCACACCCGTGTACGCGTCAAGAAGCACCGTCCGCTGGGCGGAGCGGATCGTAACGGTGCTCCCGTCAGGTGACGCCCGGAAACCTGTCGCGAAGCTTCCCGGCCTGCGGTAGTGCCAGCGTTCCCGGCCGGTGACGCTGTCCAGCGCCACGACGCCGTCCGTGACCCTCACCACCAGGCCCGCGCCCGCGACGGCCACGTCATATGCGGGCGCGCCGTCCGGGGTCTGCCACCGCCATGCGATCTTGCCCGCCGAAGCCGGCACCGCCGCCTGAGGGGCAGCTTTCGTCGTGGTGCCGTCTGCAACGGGTTTCGTCGTGGTGCTGTCTGCAACGGGCAGCACCACGACGGCGATCAGGACGATCGCACTTGTCACCACCGCGACGGCCGATCCTCCCAGCGCCCCGGTCAGCCCTCTTCTTCCCGCTCTGAACGCGAGCGCTGTCACGGCGAAACCTGCCGCCGTCGCCGTCAGGCCCGCGGTGAAGACGGCCTCGGACGCCCCCGGCTCACCCAGCGAGAAGGCGCCCTTCAACTCGAACCACTGGTATACGGCGGCCGCTACAAGCCCTACGGCGCAGGTCAGCGTTGATACGCGCCATTCGTCGGCGTGCTGCCCGCCGTACGGGTCGCGCCAGTCCGTGCCGCGGACCGTCTTGACGATGGTGACCAGCCACCAGATCAGCAGAATTCCCAGCACGAGCGCCGCCATACCGAAGCCGGGCGGCTCCGAAGATGAGACGGGTAACGACGGCCAGTCAGGCGGCGACCACCAGGCGACGTACGCCGCGACCGCTGTAACTGCTCCGGTGAGCGCCAGACCGACGCCGAACCACCCCCACCACGGACGACTCATGATGTGCGCTCCCATGCGCGTCAGCCGCAACGGACACCCCGCAGCCAGCCACCCGCACCGTAGACGTCGTGCACTTGCTCGGTGCCTTGGCGTACACCGGACCGGCGGATTAGGTGTCCCATGCGCGGTCGTTGTCGGTAGAACCGCCGGAAGACCCCCAGTAGCCCCTCCGCATGGGCGAAGATCCTATACCCGTACGTCAGGGCGCGGCTCCCGCCGTTGCCGGCGTTGTAGGCCCTGCCTCTCGACCTTCCCGTTGATGGCATGGACGCCGGCTCCGGCGTGGCCGACGCCGGACGGGCGCCATCCCGGGTGGGTGTGCCGGCCTGGGCCCGGCTGAGACCCGGGACGAGGACCCTGGCACAACGGAAGCGCGCCCCCTGTCAACAGGGGGCGCGCTTCCCAGCGGAATCAGGACATCTTACGAGACGCCTCATCCACCTTGTCGGAGGCCTTCGAGGCCATCCGGTCCGCCGACTCCGCGGTCGTGCTCGCATTCTCGTTGACCCAGCGTGACGCATCGGAAGCGGAGTCCTTCATGTGCTCGGTCCACTGCTGGGCGTTTCTGCGGTAGAACATGTAGCCGATCGACCCCACCGTGAGGCCGGTCAGCAGCATGAGCATCGGCCATCGCCGCGACCGCTCAGGCTTGGGGTCGATCTTCCTGGCCGCCGTGGTCAGCATGTGGCTGACCTTGGGGGCGAGTTGCTCCTCGACTCCGTGTGCCGCGGACTCCAGCCGCGGCGCCGCCCAGTAACGGGCGTCCTCGATGCGCCGGGCGGTGACCACTTTGGCCTGGTCCGCCATCGGCGCCATACGGTGGCCGGTGCGTACGGCCTGGGCCTTCATCCGGCCCACCCATGTGGCGGGAATCTCCACTACCACGCGGCGTTTTCTCATTGTCAGGGACACGACAACCTCCCCTGTCGTTGGGTGCCCGAGCCTGACCTTCCCTGGACAAGGCGGCTCAATCATGGCCGTCCGTGGGAGGATGGCCCGGGAAGGCCGTAGGGCCATAGTCCTCAGAACATGACGAATCGACCCTGTACATAGAGGGGGGCAGCTGTCTCGTGGCTGAGAAGCTGATCGCTAACCTGCAGACCAATCGCGGCACCATCAAAATAGAACTCTTCCCCAACAAGGCCCCGAAAACGGTGCGAAACTTCGTCGAGCTCGCGGAGGGCACGCGCGAGTGGACGCACCCGGGCACCGGCGAGAAGGGCGTCGGCCGCTACTACGACGGCACGATCTTCCACCGGGTGATCTCCGGCTTCATGATCCAGGGCGGTGACCCGCTGGGCCAGGGCGTCGGCGGCCCCGGCTACGACTTCGACGACGAGATCCACCCCGAGCTCCTCTTCGACCGCCCCTACCTGCTGGCCATGGCCAACGCGGGCATCCGCTTCGGCAAGGGCACCAACGGCTCGCAGTTCTTCGTCACGGTCCACGCGCCGTTGCGGCACCTCAACGGCAAGCACACGATCTTCGGCGAGGTCGTCGAGGGCCGGGATGTCGTCGACGCCATCTCGAAGACCCGCACCGACGCCGACGACCGTCCCGTGGAGGCCGTCGTCCTCGAGTCGGTCACCATCGACCGCGTCCCGGCCTGACCCGGCACCACGCTCCGGCTCCGAGGCCGTCCGATCGGCGGCGGCCTCGCCGGGGTGCGGGGGCCCACGGTCACGCGCCATGCCCGCACAAGCCCTAGCCGGCGGTCAGGCGCCATGCCCCTACAAGCCTCACGCTGCGGTCACGCGGCATGCCCGTACAAGCCTCAGGCTGCGGTCACGCGGCATGCCCCGACAAGCCATAGGCTTCGGTCATGACCAGCCAGCCGCCGAGCCCGCCCCCGCAGCCCGAGCAGCCCGCTGAGGCGGTGCCCACCTGCTACCGGCACCCCGACAAGGAGACCTGGGTACGCTGCCAGCGGTGCGAGCGTCCCATCTGCCCCGACTGCATGCGTGACGCGGCGGTCGGCTTCCAGTGCCCCGAGTGCGTGGCCGAGGGCAACAAGGGCATCCGCCAGGCCAGGTCCACCTTCGGCGGCGGCATCGTGCGCACGCCGATCGTGACGTACGCGATCCTGGTCATCAACGTCCTGGTCTTCGGCGCCCAATATCTCACCGAGGCGATCACCGGTCAGCTGGCCATGTGGCCCGCCGGCGTGGCCCTGCTCGACCAGTATCACCGCCTGCTCACCGCGGCGTTCGTGCACAGCGGCGTCTTCCACATCCTGTTCAACTGCTGGGCGCTCTATGTCATCGGCCCCTATCTGGAGCGTGCCTTCGGCCACGCGCGCTTCGTCGCCCTCTATTTGATCAGCGCGCTCGGCGGCTCGGTGCTCGGCCTCTGGATCGACCCGGTCACCCAGCCCACGGTCGGCGCGTCCGGGGCGATCTTCGGCCTGTTCGGGGCGGTGTTCGTGGCGGGCCGCAAGCTCAACATGGACGTGCGGGGCATCGCCGTGCTCATCGTGATCAACCTGGTGATCACCTTCGTCTTCCCCAACATCAGCTGGACAGGACACATCGGCGGGCTGATCACGGGCTCGCTGCTGGCGGGGGCGCTGGCCTACGCCCCCAAGAACAACAGGACCCTGTGGCAGGTGCTGGCGATCGGAGGAGTGCTGATCCTGCTGGCCGTGCTCGTGCTGGTCAGGGTGTCGGCCATCCTGGCCATGCGCTGAGCTTCCCCAGGCTGTGGAAAAGACTGTGGAAAGAACTAACGCCAGCGGGTGGAAAGCACCACACCGAAGATGATGAAAACAAACCCGATCAGCAGATTCCAGTTCTGGAGGTCGCCGATGAAGGGCGTGGTCGGCGCGACGTAATAGACGGCGATCCACAGGATGCCGATGATCCACGCCGTGACCATGGTGGGCGCCAGCCAGCGAGGGCTGACCTTGACCTGCTGGGACCTCTGCGGCGGGGTGTAAACCGCCTTCTTGCGAGCCTTCGACTTGGGCACTGGGTAACTCCTGCTGAGGGCCTGGGCTTCCGGATCGTCCACAGGCCTTTCGGTAAGCGTAGTTCAAGCACAGTAGTGCGAGCGTGCCAAGGATAGTCGCCACGCGCATGACATGGCGATCCCTGGAGCCCGCATCGTCCAGGAATACCCTGATCGCATGCGGGCCATGCTCCGGGCCGTGGGGGAGACGAGCATCACCGCGGGCCTGATCCTCATGCTGTTCTGCGCCTACCTTCTCTGGGGCACCGGCGCCTACACCCAGAGGCAGCAGCTGCTGCTCCAGCGCGAGCTGGCCGCCGACCGGGCGGCACAAGAGCGCCTGCGCACGGTCAGGCCGGGTCAGGCCCTCGCCGTGCTGCGCATCCCCAGGCTGGGCCACGACTACGAGTACGCCATCGTCGAAGGCGTCGGCTCCACCCACCTGAAACGCGGCCCTGGACACTACCCCGACAGCGCCATGCCCGGCCAGACCGGCAACTTCGTGTTGTCGGGACACCGCACCACGTACGCGGCCCCGTTCAACGAGATCGACGAGCTCGAACGCGACGACGAGATCGTCGTGGAGGCGCGCGAGGCCCGCTACACCTACCGCGTCACCTCCCAGGACATCGTGCGCCCCGACGAGGTCGACGTGCTCGCCCCCGTGCCGGGCAAGCCCGGCATCCGCCCCGTGCGCGCCTTCATCACGCTGACCACCTGCCACCCCGAATACTCGGCCGCCGAGCGCCTCATCGTGTACGGCGTGCTGAAGGAGACGGAACCGAGGAGCGAATGACATGTACGCCTGGCTCTGGCGCAAGTTGCCCGGCAGCCCGCGCACCAGGGTGTTGACGGCCCTGGTGCTGGTCGCGGCGGCGGTGGCCGTACTGTGGTGCGTGGTGTTCCCGCTCTTCGAGCCCGTGGTGACGCTGGACGAGGTGACCGTGCAGAAATGACCCGTGTGCTGGTGGTGGACAACCACGACAGCTTCGTCCACACCATCGTGCAGTATCTGCGCGAGCTGGGCGCCGAATGTGACGTGCGGCCGCGCGACGACGTGGCCGTGAGCGACGCCGACGCCTTCGACGGCGTCCTCGTCAGCCCCGGCCCCGGCACGCCCGAGGCGGCCGGTGTGAGCGTGCCTCTGGTGCGCCACGCGGTCGCGCGCGGCCTGCCGCTGCTCGGCGTCTGCCTCGGCCACCAGGCCATCGCCATCGCCCACGGCGCCACCGTGGCCCGCGCGCCCGAGCTCTTCCACGGGCAGACCAGCGCCGTCCTCCACGACGGGCGGGGCGTGTTCGAGACGCTGCCCTCCCCCGTGCGGATGACCCGCTACCACTCGCTCGCCGTGCTGCCCGGCACGGTGCCCGACGTGCTCGACGTGACCGCCCGCACCGGCGACGGCGTCATCATGGGCCTGCGCCACCGCCGGGCGCCCGTCGAAGGCATCCAGTTCCACCCCGAGTCCGTGCTGTCAGAGCACGGTCACCGGCTGCTCGGCAATTGGCTGCGCCGGATCGTGTAACAAACCTCCCGCGCCGAGCGACAGACAAGTGAGCGTCCCCGCCGTTGCCCCCGAGCGGCGGGGGCGTTCTTGTGCGTGCGAGCAGCAGCGCGAAGGGCCGCCCACCCCCTCGGGGATGGACGGCCCTGTCACGTGCGACTCTCAGCCTCCGATGCCGCCGTCGCCGATCGGGTTGTCGTCGGCCGGCGGCTCGTCCTCCGTCGGGAAGTCGTCCGTCGGCACGTCGTCCGTCGGGAAGTCGTCCGTCGGGAAGTCGTCCGCGGGCGGCGACTCGGTGTCGGTGACCGCCGGACCGGTGGACACCACGATCGTGATCGTCGTGCCCTGCGGCAGCTTGGTGCCCTCGCCCGGGTTCTGCTGGATGACCGTGCCCTCGGGCTGCTCGTTGGGCTGCTCGGAGACCTTGACCTTGAACCCGGCACCCTTGATCTGCGCGGTCGCGTCATCCTCGGTGAGCCCGATCACGCTGGGCACCTCGCCCAGGTCCTTCGGAACGTAGAGGGTGACGGTGCCGCCCTTCTCCAGCGACTCGCCGGCCTTCGGCCTGGTGTCGATGACCGTGCCCTGCTCCTTGGTGGAGTTTCTGGTCTTGACCGTGCCGCGCAGCCCCGCCTGCTCCAGGGCCGCCATGGCATCGGCCTGCGGCATGCCGACGAGGCCGTCGGGCACCTTCACCCGCTCGGTGCCCTTGGACACGAACAGCTGGACGCTGGAGCCCTTCTCGACCTTGGAGCTGGCGGCGGGCTCCGTCTTGATCACGGTGCCCTTCTCGACGTCGGAGCTGAACTCCTGCACCACCTGGACGTTGAGCCCCAGGCCCTTGAGCTGTTGCTCGGCGAACGTGCCCTTCTGCGTCGTGAGCTCGGGGATCGTGACCTGTGTGTCGGCCGGTGTGTCCTTGGAGCCGAACACCAGGTAGCCGGCCGTGATGAAGCCGCCGATGATCAGCAGCGGAATGATGATCCACATCGCGGTCTTGACCGCGTTGCCGCCACCGCCGCCGCCGGCCCTGCGCCGGCCGCCCCGGCCGCCGCCGTCGCCCTCGTCATATTCGTAGGGCGGGATCGCTCCGCTGCGCTGCGTGGCCGGCCCGCCGGCCGTCTGGGGCGCGGCCATCATGCGCGTGCCCTGGCCGTAGTCGCCGGTCATCGCCATCGTCTGGGCGTCGACCGGCATGCCGGACATCGCCCGCTGGATGTCGGCCCGCATCTCGCCCGCGCTCTGGTAGCGGTGCGCCGGATCCTTCGCCATGGCCTTCAGCACGATCGCGTCGGCCCACTGCGGGATCTCGCGGTCGATCTGGGAGGGCGGGATCGGCTCCTCGCGCACGTGCTGGTAGGCGATCGCGACAGGCGAGTCACCGGTGAACGGCGGCTGGCCCGTCAGCAGCTCGTAGAGCACGCAGCCGGTGGAGTAGATGTCGCTGCGGGCGTCGACCCGCTCGCCCCGCGCCTGCTCGGGCGACAGGTATTGGGCGGTGCCGATCACCTGCGCCGTCTGCGTCATGGTGGCCGCGGAGTCGGCCATGGCCCGCGCGATGCCGAAGTCCATCACCTTGACGTCGCCCGCCCGCGTGATCATCACGTTGGCCGGCTTAATGTCGCGGTGCACGATGCCGCCGCGATGGCTGTAGTCGAGGGCCCGGAGGATGCCGTCGACCAGCTCGACCGCGCGCTCGGGGAGCAACCGCCGATCCTGGCGCAGCAGGTCGCGCAGCGTCCGGCCGTCGACGTACTCCATCACGATGTACGGCACGGGGGTGCCGTCGGTGACGTCTTCGCCGGTGTCGTAGACGGCGACCACCGCAGGATGGTTGAGCGAGGCCGCCGACTGCGCCTCACGGCGGAACCGGGCCTGGAACGTGTGATCGCGAGCCAGGTCGGACCGGAGCGTTTTGATCGCGACTATGCGGTCCAGCCGGATGTCTCGGGCGCGATACACCTCGGCCATGCCGCCGCGCCCGACGACACCGTCGAGCTCGTAACGACCTCCGAGTAGCCGAGGCTGAGTCATTTCCTGCACTGTCCCTTACCGTTCATCTTGGGTACCGGCCTGCTCGGGGGGCCGCCGGTGTCCATCATCGACCCCATTGCGCGTCACGTCTGCTCCTTGGGTGGGTTTGTCTCACCCGGGTCCGGCGAGGCGGTGGGTGTCGGGGTAGTGGGTGTAGTGGTGGGCGTAGGGGTTGGTGTGGGCGTAGGGGTCCGCGTCGTCCGTGTCGGTGTCGGTTTCGGCGTCGGCTTCTTGCTGGGAGTTGCCGACTTGCTTACCGTAGCCGACCGAGAGGGTATAGGCCGTTGCGACTTCACCGGAAGCGCCGGTGACCGCTTGGTGCGCTTCTTCTTCGTGGGCTCGGCCCGCTCCGGCGTCGGCGGCGCCGACTCGCGCGGCTCGGCCACGTCAGGCGTCGGTGCGGGGGGCTGGCGGTTGGCGAAGGTGACGGCGCTGAGCCCGACCGCCGCCACGCAACCCGCCGCGGCGACCACGGCCAGCGTCCTCGCGCCCTTACGGCGCCTGCGGGCCGTCGGGGCGTGCGGCTCGGTGGCCGGGGCGATGCGGTCGGTCACCTGCTGGTCCTCGGGCGAGGGCTCGCGTACGCGGAAGCCGCCCGGGTCGGTCAGCATGCTGAGATCGGCGCCGGACTGGGCGCCCGCCAGCGACTCGCGCAGCGCGTGGGCCCGGTCGGCCAGCTCGAGAGCCGTTGCCGGGCGCTGCCCGGGCTCCTTCGCCAGCAGCGCCATGACCAGCGCGCGCACCTGCGAAGGAACATCCACGCCGAGCGGCTGCGGCTGCTCGTTGAGGTGCTGCAGGGCGATCGCCACCTGGGTGTCGCCGCGGAACGGCGTACGCCCCGCCAGGCACTCGTAGGCCACCACGCCGAGCGAGTAGAGGTCGGTGGAGGGCGTGAGCGGGAAACCCTGCGCCTGCTCGGGGCTGACGTACTGGGCGGTGCCCACCACCGTGCCCGTCTGCGTCACCGGCGCCGCCTCCAGCGCCCGCGCGATGCCGAAGTCGGTCACCTTGATGGTGCCCTCGGGCGTGACCAGCAGGTTGCCGGGCTTGATGTCGCGGTGGATGATCCCGGAGGAGTGGGCGGCGTGCAGCGCCTTGGCGGTCTGGTGCACGACGTCGAGCGCCACCTCGGCCCCGAGCGCGCCGTTGCGCGCCAGGATGGCCGACAGCGGCTCGCCCTGCACCAGCTCCATCACCAGATAGGCGAGGTCGCTCTCCTCGCCGTAGTCGAAGATCTGCGCCACTCCGGGGTCGGCCAGCGCCGCGGTGAGCCTCGCCTCGTTGCGAAACCGCTCGCGGAAGGTGGGGTCGGCGTGGATGTGGCTGCGCAGGATCTTCACCGCGACCTCGCGCCCGAGCAGCTCGTCGCGGGCGCGCCAAACCTCTCCCATACCGCCGGTGGCGATGCGGGAGATCAGGAGGTAGCGGTTACGGAGCCGCATGGTCCAGCAGGTTACCGTCTCTCACTTGTTCAGCACCGCCTCCATCACGGCCTTCCCGATCGGCGCGGCGGTGCCGCCGCCCGTCGCCTCCGCGCCGACGTTGGCCGCACCGGACTCGACGATGACCGCCAGGGCCACCTTGGGGTCCTCGGCCGGCGCGAAGGAGATGAACCAGGCGTGCGGAGGCTGGTTGTCGGACGTCTCCGCGGTGCCCGTCTTGCCCGCTACTTGGACGCCCGGCACCTGCGCCCGGTTGGCGGTGCCGTTGCTGACGACGCTCACCATCATGTCGCGCAGCTTGGCCGCCGTCTCGGTGCTGACCGCCTCGGTCAGCTCGTCCTGCTCGGCCTCTTCGATCGTGTCGCCCTTGGCGTCGGTGACCTTCTTGACGAGGTACGGCTTCATCACCGTGCCCTCGTTGGCGATGCCCGCGGAAATCATGGCCATCTGCAGCGGCGTCATCTGGTTGCTGCGCTGCCCGATGGAGGCCATCGCGACGGCCGCTTCGTCCTCACGGGGGCCGAAGTCGCTCTGGGCGACGGGCATCGGGATCGCGAGCGGCTCGCCCATGCCGAACTTGGCCGACTGCTCCTGCACCTTGTCGTAGCCCAGGTCCATGCCCATCTTGCCGAACGGCGTGTTGCACGACCTCTCCAGCGCGAAGACCAGCGTGACCTGGCCGCTGCCGCAGGCGGCCCCGCCGTAGTTGGGCAGAGTGGCGGTGGTGTTGGGCAGCGTGAGCCGCTGCGGCGCCTCCACGGTGGTCTGCGGGCCCCGCGAGGAGTCGTCCTCGAGGTAGGCCGCCATCGTCACGACCTTGAACGTCGAGCCGGGCGGGTAGGTGCGGTCGATGGTGCGGTTGAGGAGCGGCTGGCCCTTCTCCTTGGCCAGCTCGTCGTAGCGCGGGAACACCTTGCTCTTGTCGGTCAGCGACAGCTCGGCGGGGTCGTAGGTCGGCAGCGAGACCATCGCGAGGATCGCGCCCGTCTTCGGCTCGAGCGCGACGACGGCGCCGCGCTTGCCGCTCTGGCGCAGCGCGTCGTAGGCGGCCTTCTGCACCCTGGGATTGATCGTGACCTCGACGTTGGCGCCCTTGGTCGGCTCGCCGGTGAACAGGTCGATGCTCCGCCTCAGCAGCAGGTCGGCGCTGGAGCCGTCGAGCAGTTTGTTCTGGGTGCCCTCGATGGCGCTCGCGCTCTCCGGCGAGAAGAAGCCGGTGACGTGCGCGTAGAGCTCGCCCTCAGGGTATTTCCTGACGAACTTGAACTGCTTGCTGTCGGTCTCGACGGACTGCGCGATCACCTTGCCGCCGGCGATGATGCGGCCACGCTCGACGGCGTAACGGTCGTAGAAGTTACGGGTGTTACGGGCGTCGGTGCTGAGGCCTTCGGCCCTCACGGCCTGCAGGTAGTTCACGTTGATCATCAGAAGCGCGAACATGGCCAGGCAGGCCACGGCCGTGCGCTTGAGCGTGCTGTTCATCGCTGGAACACCTGCGTCATTCCTTCGTTCTGGATCGCCTGGGGCGGAGGCTTACGCGCCGCATCCGACATGCGTACCAATAGCGCGATAAGGATCCAGTTAGCCAGCAGCGCCGAGCCACCCTGTGACATGAAGGGGGTCACCAGGCCGGTCAGGGGAATCAGGTTCGTCACGCCGCCCACGATGATGAACACCTGCCAGGCCAGGATGAAGGACAGGCCGCCCGCCAGGAGCTTGGAGAACGGGTCACGGGCCGCCAGCGACGTGCGCAGGCCGCGCTGCACCACCAGCGCGTAGAGCATGAGCAGCGCCATCAGGCCGGTCAGGCCCAGCTCCTCGCCCGTAGCGGCGAAGATGAAGTCGGAGAAGGCCAGCGGGATCAACTCGGGGTGACCCTGGCCGAGCCCCGTGCCGAGGATGCCGCCCGAGCCCATGGCGAACAGGCCCTGCATGAGCTGCGCGCTGCCGCCGACCCGGTCGAAGAGCTCGGGATCGCTCGGATTGAGGAAGACCTCGAAACGCTGCTGGACGTGGTCGAAGACCAGGCCGGCCAGAACGGCGCCGCCCGCGAAGAGCAGGATGCCTATGATCACCCAGGAGACGCGCTGCGTGGCGATGTAGAGCAGCGCGATGAACGTGCCGAACAGCAGCAGCGACGACCCCAGGTCCTTCTGCATGACCAGGACGCCGAGGCTGACGCCCCACGTGATGAGGACCGGACCCAGGTCACGCGCGCGCGGCAGGTCGATGAAGAGCAACCGCCGCCCGGCGAGGGCGAGCACGTCGCGCTTGGCGACCAGATAGCCGGCGAAGAAGATGACCAGCGCCAGCTTGGCGAACTCGGCAGGCTGCAACTGGCCCAGGCCGGGGATGCCGATCCAGATCCTGGCGCCGTTGATCTCCTGGCCGAGGAACGGGATCAACGGCGAGACCAGCAGGATCAGGCCCAGGGCGCCCGCCGTGTAGGTCAGGCGCTGCAGTGCGCGGTGGTCACGCAAGAAAATCAGCGTGACGCTGAACAACACGATGCCGACGAGTGTCCACATCAGCTGCGAGTTGGGCGAGGCCAGCCTGGCGGAGGGCAGATTCGAGTCGGACTCGGAGAGCCGGAAGATCATCACCAGGCCGAGCCCGTTGATCAGCGTCACCAGCGGCAGGATCAGCGGGTCGGCCCACGGCGCGAACTTCGCCAGCACCAGATAGGCGGCCAGCATCAGCCCGCCAAGGCTCAGGCCGTACGTCAGCATCCCCGACGGGATCGCGCCGTCCATCGCCAGGCCCACGTTGGCGTACGCGCCCATGACGACCAGCACCGCGAGAGCGAGCATGACCAGCTGGGCCCCGCGGCGCTTGGCCGGCATCGGGACCGGTTCGGCGGCGACTTCGCTCATCTATTGCTGCTGTTTCGTCTTGGTCGCGCTCGCGGTCGGCGTGGGCGACGTGCTGGCGGACGGGGACGTTTCGCTCTGCTGGTCCTCGGAGAACTTCAACGCGTTGATCCTCGTGATGCCTTCGTCGACGGTGGTGACGGGGAAGGTGCTCTTGATGAGCTCCTGATCCGCCTCCGACAGCTGGGAGAGCTGCCGGCCAGTGGGCCGCGAGACCTCGAAGAGCTGGAAGGGGCCCACCTCGACCTTGATCCCCTGGAACACGACCACCTCGTCGCCCCTCGCACCGACGAAGAACTGGTCTTGAGTCCACTGGTATCCAAAGTAACCGCCGGCGCCGACGGCGAGCGTGCCGATGCCGAGCACGGTGACCAGCACGGGCCACAGACGACGACGGCCCGACCGCCGGGACGCCTGCGCGACCGGCTCGTCGAAGTCGCCATCGTCCGCGATCACCGGCTGGGGTGCGGTCACCGCGCCGGGTCGCCCCGGCGGCTCCGCCTCCTGCGCGGCGCCCCGCAGGCGGTTCATGCCCGCGGCGCCCACGACGGCGGCGTCGGCCGGCACCTGCTGCCCGTCGGTGATCTCGAGCACGTCGGCCAGCACACACGTGATGTTGTCGGGCCCGCCGCCCCTGTTCGCCAGGTCGATGAGCTGGCGGACGACCTCTTCAGGATCGTCGATGTTGGTGAGCGTGGCGTGCAGCGTCTCCGCGCTCACCACGCCCGACAGGCCGTCGGAACACAGGAGGTAGCGGTCGCCCACCTGCGCCTCGCGGAGCGTGAGGTCGGGATCGACCTCACCGCTGCCGTCGAGCGCGCGCAGCAGGATCGACCGCTGCGGGTGCGTGGCCGCCTCCTCCGGCGTGATGCGCCCGTCGTCGACGAGCTGCTGGACCAGTGTGTGGTCATGGGTGATCTGGTAGAGCTCCCCGCGTCTGAGCAGGTAGGCGCGCGAGTCGCCGACGTGCACCAAGGCGACCTGGGTGCCGTGCCAGAGCATGGCCGTGAGAGTCGTGCCCATGCCTTTGAGGCTGGGATCCCGCCCCACCATCTCGTGCAGCTTGCGGTTGGCGTCGCGTACGGCTGCCTCGATGGCGTTGAGCAGGTCACCCCCCTGTTGAGCCTCTTCCAGAGAGGCCATGGCGTCGATGGCGACTGAGCTCGCCACCTCGCCGTGTGCGTGCCCGCCCATGCCGTCGGCGACGGCGAGCAGGCGGCCGCTAGCGTACGCCGAGTCCTCGTTCCCTTCGCGGAGGAGGCCGACGTCCGAGCGGGCGGCGTAGCGGAGTGCGATGGTCATTTGCGCAATTCAATGACTGTCTTGCCGACGCGGATCGGAACACCGAGCGGCACCGGGGTCGGGCGGGTGACTTTCGAGCGGTCGAGATACGTGCCGTTCGTCGAACCGAGATCTTCCACGATCCACTGACCGTCCTGAGGGAAGAGCCGGGCATGCCGGCTGGATGCGTAGTCGTCGCTGACTACCAGCGTGGCGTCGTTCGCCCGGCCAATGGTGATGGGCGTCTCCGTGAGGTTAATGGTGGTGCCTTGCAGGGGGCCACCGGTAACGACGAGCTGGCGTGGCTCACCCTTCTTGCTCTTGGGCTTGGCCACGGGTTTGGCGGGTTTCACGCCTTTGCGTGGGCCCGCGGGAGCCGTGCGTGAACCGAACAAGTCAGTCCGGATCACGCCGACTGCGGCAATGACGAAAAACCACAGCACCGCCAGGAAGGCGAGCCGGATCAGCAGCAGCGTGAGCTCGGACATGGACCGTCTGTCTACCCCTAATCGCGCCGGAACACCAGAGTCGTGCGCCCCAACGTCACTCGCGTGCCGTTCTGAAGCTCGATCCTGCGTACCGGCTGGCCATTGACAAAAGTGCCGTTCGTCGACCCGAGATCGACGAGGGCCACGAGCTGGCCCTCGACACGCAACTCCGCGTGATGACGCGAAACGCCCGGGTCGACCAGACGAAGATCGCAGTCGGTGCCCCTGCCCAGCAAGGTCACCGGAGTGGTGAGCTCGTAGGAACGGTCGCCCTGCGGGTCGTCCTGAGTGGAGACGAGCAGCCTGGGCCGCCCTTGGAACGCGTGCGGCCTCGACGGAGGCAGGTCGCTCGCCGGCTGGCGAATCTCGTCCTGCTCCACCGTGGCGCCGCGGATGACGCCCGACCTGATGCGGAACAGGCCGACAGCCAGATCGCCGGCGGTCTCGAAACGCACCCGGACCGGTCCCACGAAGGAGTAGCCCTGCTCCTTGGCGTACTCCCTGGCGAGGTTGGCCAGCTCGTGGCTGATGCTGTCGGCGTAGACCTCAAGCCGCTCGCTGTCGGTCGTGGACAGCTCAACCACGAAGTCGTTGGGCACGAGTGTGCGGCCTTGGGCGACGATCGCCGCACGCTCATCCATCTCCCGCTGAACCGCGCTGGCGACCTCGACCGGCTGAAGGTCAGATTTGAACGCCCGCGCAAAGGCTCCCTCAACCAAGCCTTCGAGCCTTCGCTCGAAGCGCTGAAGGACTCCCACCGGGTACCTCCCTTCCTCCGTGCATATGATCGCGGCCCCCAGACGCTCGCGGCGCCCGGCTTCCGCTCGTTCCACTTCACGGCGTCCCTGGCGCTCGTCAGCTGTCGCGCCCAGCTCCTCCGCTCCCGTGTCTTATGCGATCGTATCCGGGTTCAGTACCAGTGGCTGTTCCGTGCTACTGTTCTTTCCGCACCCACAAGGGCGGGTGGCGGAACGGCAGACGCGCACGGTTCAGGTCCGTGTGTCCGAAAGGACGTGAGGGTTCAAATCCCTCCTCGCCCACTCGTTGACTGGGGATCCTTGGTCGCAAGCCTTTCAGGCGTTGCTCCCGCGGGTCCCCTCGTCGTGTCTCCCGGGGGATAACCCCCGGACCCCCAGGCAGGACGCTGGCGCTCCCGGGGGATTTCCCCCGGGCCCCCGTCACAACCTCGTCGTGGCTGGTGTCCGGTCCGGCCTTTCGTGGCTGTGTCCGGTTCTGCCTTGTCTTAGCTGGTGTGCTGTGTCCGGTTCTGCCTTGTCTTGGCTGGTGTACGGTCCGGCCTTTCGTGGCTGGTGTCCCGTTCTGCCTCGTCGTGGCTGGAACCGGTGCCGCCTTGTCCTGGCTGGTGTTCGGGCCCGTCGTAGCGGTTCTCCTGGGTTCTTTTGTGCAGACCCACATTGGCGAAGCTTGTTGCGGATCGCAAGGGTCGGGGTCTTCCTTTTCAAGAATCTGTCGGTGATGGGGCCTCTCGGGACCGTACGCCCGTGTGGTTGCAAGATGCTTTCTGGTCGCTTGACCGTTGCTGTGTGTTTTAGTTCACACTCACGCTGCTTTGGTTCTGGTGTCCAGGAGTTCGCCCACCAGGTCCGTGAGGCTCACCATGCCGATGATCGCATCGTGCTGGTCCGTGACCAGCGCGAGGTGGGCTCTGGCCTCCTGGAGGGCCGTCACCGCTTCGGGGATCTGGGTGGTGCTGCGCAGCCTGGGCACCTCCCTGGCCAGCTCGCGTGCCGTCTTGCCGGGGTTGAGCAGGGCGTCCCTGGCGTGCAGGGCGCCTTCTATGACCGACTCGTTCTTCACCAGGAGGCGTAGGTGGTTGGTTGTCACCGCCGTCTGCTTGATCTCCGAGGCGTCGGCCGTGGGGGCGACCTTCGCCGCCTGGGCGATGGGGGTCATCAGGCGTTCGATGCCCTCGTCGTCGAGGCGCAGGGCGCGGGTCAGGAGGTCGTGTTCCTCCCGGTCCAGCAGGCCCATGCGGCCCGACTCGCCTACCAGCATGGCGAGCTGGCGCGGGGTTCTGGTCGTCGCCAGCTCGTCTCTCGGCTTGACGCCGAAGAGGCGGAGTATGACGTTCGTCAGGCCGTTGAGCGCCGAGAGCAGAGGGCGCATCAGCCACGTGAAGCCGCGGAACGGCAGGGTCAGCAGGAGCGCCGCGCGCTCAGGGTGGGTCAGCGCCCAGGACTTGGGGGCCATCTCGCCGATGACCATGTGCAGGAACGTCACCAGGGCCAGGGAGATGGTCAGGGAGATCGGGAGGCGCAGGCCCTCAGGGACGCCCACCATCGCGAAGACGGGCTCCAGATAGTGCTCGATCGCCGGCTCGGTCACCTGGCCCAGGCCCAGCGTGCACAGGGTGATGCCCAGCTGGGCGCCGGCCAGCATGAGGGAGAGCTGGCGGCCGCCGCGCACCGCCGACTTGGCGGTGAGCCTGACCAGGCGGTTGCCGCCCGAGGCCATCTCCTCCAGGCGGTGGCGGCGCGAGGAGACGAAGGCGAACTCGGCGGCCACGAACAGCGCGTTGAAGGCCAGCAGCGCCAGGCTCAGAAGGATCATGCTCATCGGGCGGCCTCCGCGTGTCGCACCGGAGCCAGGCGCACCCACTCGGGCACCCTGCGGTTGAGCGACATGACCGTGAGCTCCGCCAGGTGCTCCTCGACGTCCTCGGCGAACGGGTCGGTGTCGGGTTTGACCGGGACGGTCACCGTGTCGCCTTGGTTGGGCATCCTGCCCAGCCTGGCGAGCACGAGCCCGGCGAGCGTGTCGTAGTCGTCGCTCACCGGCAGCGCCACGCCGGTGGCCCGCTCGACCTCGTCGAGCCTGAGGCTGCCCGGCACCTCCCAGACGCCGCCCGGGTGTTCGAGGGCGCCGACCGGCTCCGGGTCGTTCTCGTCGACGAGCTCGCCGACCAGCTCTTCCGCCAGGTCCTCGACGGTGATCACGCCGGCCAGGCCGCCGTACTCGTCGATGACGCAGGCGACGTCGTCCTTGGCCACCCTCATTCTCTCCAGTACGGCGGGCAGCGGCACCGAGGCCGGCACCAGCAGCGCGGGGCGGGTGATCGTGGAGATCGGGCCCTCCTCCAGGCCGGAGGTGAGCAGCTCGCGCACGCCCGTCACGCCGACGACGTCGCCGTCCTCGGCGAGGACCGGGTAGCGGGAGTGCCCGCACTCGCGCATGGCGTCGAGCAGGTCGGAGATGGGCTGCGAGTCGCGCATCGCGACCACGCGGGGCCGCGGGACCATGATCTCCTCCGCGTTGCGGTCGCCGAACTCCAGCGCCCGTTCGAGCAGCTCCGACAGCTTGGGAGGCAGCTCGCCCGCCTGGGTCGACTCGGCGATGATGCGCGAGAGCTCCTCGGGCGTCACGCCGTGCTCGACCTCCTCCACGGGCTCGATGCCGACGCGCCTGAGCAGCCCGGTGGCGGCCGAGTCGAACAACCGGACCACCGGCCCCACCACCGCCAGGTAGGCCAGCGTCGAGCGGGCCAGGAACTTGGCCACCACCTCCGGCCTGGCGATGCCGAGGTTCTTCGGCGCCAGCTCGCCGAGCACCATCTGCACCACGGTCGCCACGAACACGCCCGTGGCCACGGAGACGCCGGTGATCATGCCGTCGGGAAGCCCCCAGCCGGCCAGCCACGGGCGTACGATCACGGCGATCGCGGGCTCGGCCAGGAATCCGACCAGCAGCGCGGTGACCGTGATGCCGAGCTGCGCGCCTGAGAGCATGAAGGACAGGCGGGACGTCACCTGGAGGGCCTTCTCGGCGGCGGTGTCACCGGCGGAGGCCTGCTCGCGGAGGATGCCGCGGTCGGCGGCGACGAAGGCGAACTCCTGGGCGACGAAATAGCCGGTCGCCGCCGTGAGGAGGACGAGGGACAGCAGCCCGAGATAAGCGCTCACCGCAGTGAGCCTTCAGGGGAACCCGTGCCTGAGCACGGGCAAAGACTCCACGAGTCCGGAGCGGACACGATCATCCCTTCGATAGAGGTCGTCCATAACCGTAACGATGCCGATGGCCTCTATGTTTCCTGAGCCCGCGCGTGGAAGCGTCGCCGGTTTGGCGGCGGCCTGGCTCCACCGTTACGGTCAGCTGGTTCTGTGTACTTTTCCGTGGGAAATCCTTGACCGAACGCCTTCACTGCCAGGGGGTTGGACGTAGCGTCTATGTACGAAGCGAAGGGGAGAAGGCGAAGTGTCTGAGGACGACCGTACGCGGGCCATGCGCTCGCCGGGCGACGGCCGCCCGCTGCCACCGCGGCCCAACGACGTCCCGCGCTCAGGGGGCGCCCCCGCGCACCGGTTCCCGTCGGGCGGGCCGGGCGCGCCCACCCACAAGCTTCCCGCCGCCTCCCAGATCCCCGAGCCGCCGCCGGGCCCGCCCGGGTCCGAGCCGCGCCGGTCGAGCGGGCGCGTGTACGGCAGGCAGCGCTCCGGCGGCGGGGGCGGTCCCGTCAGGCCGTTGAGGTCGAGGGGCGGGCAGGAGCCGAGGGAACCCCGCAAGAGGCCCTCGGGCAGGACGATCGCGAAGATCGTCGCGGGGCTCCTCGTCGCGCTGCTGGTCGCGGCCGTGGGCATGTTCTTCTGGATCGACTCGAGGCTGGCCGGCATCGACGACGTGCTCACCGACTACGAGGACCGTCCCGCTGACGGTCCCGGCACCAACTGGCTGCTCGTCGGCTCCGACAGCCGCAAGGGGTTGTCGAAGTCCCAGCGCAGGAAGCTGGCCACCGGGCGCGCCGTCGGGCAGCGAACGGACTCGATGATGTTGTTGCACATCCCCGACACCGACGACCGGCCGACGCTGGTCAGCCTGCCGCGCGACCTGGCCGTCACCATCTACGGCAAGCAGCGCGACAAGCTCAACGCCGCCTACAACGGCGGGCCGCAGCTGCTGGTCCGCACCATCGAGACGGTCACGGACCTGCGGATCGACAACTACATGGAGATCGGGTTCGCCGGGTTCGTCGACATCGTGGACGCGGTGGGCGGGGTCGAGATGAACGTGACGGCCGCCGTGAACGACCCCAAGGCGGGGCTCAAGCTGAAGAAGGGCAGGCAGGTGCTCAACGGCGCCCAGGCTTTGGGCTACGTGCGCACCCGCAAGGGCGGCGCGCTGCCCGACTACGAGCGCACCAAGCGGCAGCGTCAGTTCCTCGCGGCGGTGGTGAAGAAGGCGGCCAGCCCGGGGGTGCTCATCAATCCGTTCACGTCGATCCCGCTGGCGATGAGCGCCACGGACGCGGTCACGGTCGACTCCGGCACCGGCGCCTTCGACCTGCTCTCGCTGGGGCTCGCCATGGGCGACAGCCCGGTGACGACGGTGGTGCCGTTCGGCGGCAACGAGACCCTCCCCAACGGCGGCGTGGCCGTCAAGTCGGACAGGCAGAAGGCGCTGGCGCTGTTCAACGCGCTGAAGGAGGACAAGCCCGTTCCCAAGAGCGTGATCGACGCCCGCTGATCCCGTGGCCGTCAGCTGCCGCTGCCGCTGCTGGCGGCGGCAGCGGTCGCGGCACTGATGGCGGCCATCGTGGCCGCGTTGATGGCGGCGATGGCCTTGGCGACGGCGTCGGCCGTCCACGCGCCCTCGGAGATCTCCTTGATCCGCTGCTTGCTCGCTCCGGGGAAGGCCTTGCGGTCGAGGCCGGCCGCGTGCGCGATCGCGATCAGCACCGCCGTGCGGGCGTCGGGGGCGGCGCCCGCGAGCACGGCCGACACCCGCTCGCGCACGTCCGCCTCGACGCCGGGGTGCGCCTCCGGCCAGCGGGTGACGGGGAAGATGCCGAGGGCCCTGCCGCGCTCCTCGGCCAGCACGCCCGACTCCGCCAGCCTGGTCAGCAGGCGCTTGCGCAGCTTGCCCGACTGGATCCGCTGCACCCACCAGGCGGGCTTCCTGGCCTTGCCCTCGGTGGCGATGCGGGTCAGCGTGGCGTCCAGTTCCGCGTCGCCGAGCGGGCTCGGGTCGGTGACCGTCACCTTCTTGTCCGACAGGTCGAGGCGTCCGCCCACGGCCAGCTCGGCGAGGAGCGCGCCGGCGAGCGCGGAGTCGAGCTGCGTGGAGTTGATGAGCGGGGTGCCCTTGTCGTCCCGGTAGGCCAGCAGGAGGAATTCTTCGGCGATCGTCACAGTCATGTTTTCGACACTAACCTCCCTGCCATGAGCATTTCGGATAGGTTGCACGCCATCGGCCGCCCCTTGCTCCAGGCGCAGCTCGACCATCCCACGGTGACCGGGATCGGCCGCGGCGACCTGGCGGAACCGGTGTTCAGGTCGTGGCTGGAGCAGGACTACCTGTTCCTGCTGGACTATGTGCGGGTGTTCGCGCGGCTGGCCTGGCAGGCGCCCGACCCGCATCTGGGCGACCTGGTGGACCTGGCGCACGCGACTTACCACGACGAGCTGGACCTGCACAGGTCGTTGTCGGCGGAGTTCGGGGCCGACTTGGAGGGCGCGGTGAAGGGGCCGGCGTGTGCGGCGTACACGGGGTTCCTGTTGGAGTCGGCGGCGTCGTACGGGGAGGGGCTGGCGGCGCTTTATCCGTGTATGTGGGGATATTCGACCCTCGGGCAGATATTGGCGAAGAATCCGCCTACTGAGCCGAGATATCGGGCCTGGGTGGACACGTACGCCGACCCCGGATTCGCCGCGCTTGCCGTACGCATCGCCCAGATGATCGACGAGGCCGGCCCGGACCCGGTGCGGGCGGAGGCCATGTTCACCGAGGGCATGGCGCACGAGCTGGCCTTCTGGAGCGTGCCGTAGCGTCCACAGGCTGTGGACGGCGTGGCGCGGACCGTACTCTGGTGACATGCCGGAACTTCCCGAAGTGGAGTCTCTCACCCACTTCCTGCGCGAGCGGGCGGTGGGCCGCACGATTCTGGCGGTCGACGTGATCGGCTTCCAGGCGCTCAAGACGTTCGACCCGCCGGCCACGGCGCTCGGCGGGCTGAGCATCACCGGCGTGGCGAGGCACGGCAAGTTCCTCGACCTCGACTGCGACGGCCTGCACCTGATCATCCACCTGGCCAGGGCGGGATGGCTGCGCTGGCGCGACGACCTGTCGGGCGCCAAGCCCGTCCGTCCCGGCAAGGGGCCGCTCGCGGTGCGGGTCCGGCTCGCGCCCGACGACGAGGGCGCGGCGCCCGGCTTCGAGCTGACGGAGGCGGGCACCCAGAAGCGGCTCGCCGTCTATGTCACGAGAGATCCGGGCGAGGTCCCCGGCATCGCCGCGCTCGGCCCCGACCCCCTCGACCCGTCCTTCACGGTCGCCGCGCTCAAGCGCATCGTGGGCGGCAACCGCATGCAGATCAAAGGGCTGCTGCGCGACCAGAAGGTCATCGCGGGCATCGGCAACGCCTATTCCGACGAGGTGCTGCACGCGGCCAGGATGTCGCCGTTCAAGATCGCCGCGACGCTCACGGACACGCAGATCGCCGACCTGCACGAGGCCATCGTCACCACGCTCGGCGAAGCGGTCGAGCGGGCGCACGGGCTGGCCGCGAAGGACCTCAAGGCGGAGAAGAAGTCGGGGCTGCGGGTGCACAACCGCGCGGGACAGCCGTGCGACGTCTGCGGCGACACGATCCGCGAGGTGTCGTTCGCCGACTCGGCCCTGCAGTACTGCCCCACGTGCCAGACCGGCGGCAAGCCCCTCGCCGACCGCCGGCTGTCTCGTCTGTTGAAATAGCCCATCTGTTACGGCTGAAATAGCCCATCTGTCACGGCACAGCCGGCGTCACCGCACGCGCCGACGCCGCCCGCCGTCTGTCATGGCCGGTCGTGAAGGCTCACGGGCTGGGCGCCGTGACGAGCGTGTTCTTGACCGGGTTCCGGGGTCGCGGGGACCCCGCGGCGTTCAGCTGCCCGGCGACCCGGCGCACACAGGAACGCCGGGTTCCCGGTGGGGCCGCCTGGCGAGCAGGGCCGTCGCCGCGACGGCGCTCGCCAGGAGCGCGGCAACCAGCGGGACCGCCAGTGCCGTGCGCAGCGCGGTCATCCCGGCCTCCTGCGCGGTCGCGGTGCCGAGCGCGGCCACGTTGACCGCCGTGACCATCGACACGCCCAGTGCGGCGCCGAACTGGAACGACGAGTTGATCAGCCCGCCGGCCAGTCCCTGCTCGCGGGCCGAGATCCCGTCCGTGGCCGTGATCATGAGCGGGCCGTAGGCGAAGGCGAACATCAGGGCGATCAGCACCATCGACGGCAACATCGCGGCGTAGGTCCAGTCCAGCCCGGCGCCCAGGAAGAGCACGTAGGCCAGCAGGCCCGACAGCAGGCCGCCGAGGATGACCTTGGCGTTGCCGTACCGGTTGACCAGCCACGGTGTGAGCGTCGGGGCGATCACCACGTCGGCGGCGGCCGCCAGCAGGGCGAGCCCGGTCTGCATGGGTGACCAGCCGCGCAGCTCCTGCAGGTAGAGCGTGACCAGGAACTGGAAGCCGAAGAACGAGGCCGTGAGCAGGACGGCCATCACGTTGGCCCGGACCAGCGCTGCCGACCTGAAGATGCCGAGGCGGACCAGGGGGTGCGGGGAGCGGCGCTCGATGGCCACGAACGCCGCCAGCAACCCCAGGGCCGCGGCGAAGACCGCGAGCGTCAGCGGCAGGCCCTCGGACGGGCGCTCAAGGCGTACCACTCCATAGACCAGCAGCATCATCGCGCCCGTCACGCTCGCCGCGCCCGCCACGTCGAAACCGCCGGCCGGGCGCTCGTCCGCGGGCGCCTCCTTGATCAGCAGGATCGCGGCGAGCAGGACCACCAGAGACATCAGGACCGGCGCGAAGAAGACCCAGCGCCAGCCGAACGTGGTGAGCACCCCGCCGAACACCAGGCCGAGCGCGAAGCCGGCAGCGCCGGTGCTCCCGTAGATGATCAGGGCGCGGTTGCGGTCCCGGCCCTCGGGAAAGCCGGTGGTGATCAGCGACAGCCCCGCGGGCGTCATGAAGCCGGCGGCCACGCCGGTGACGAACCTCGCCAGCAGCAGCACCCAGCCGTCGTTCGCCACCCCGCCGAGCCCGGAGAAGACCAGGAACACGCCCAGCCAGAGCAGGAACATGCGCCGCCGGCCCAGCAGGTCGGCCGCCCGGCCGCCGAGCAGCATGAAGCCGCCGTAGCCCAGCACGTAGGCGCTCACCACGCCGCTGAGCATGCTCGTGGACACCCCGAGATCGGCCCGGATGGCGGGCAGGGCGACGTTCAACATGGCGACGTCGATGCCCTCGAGAAAGATGGCCCCGCAAAGAACGATCAGTACGCCCCACGTACGAGCAGGGACAGGCATGACAACCCCCCGGTTACGGAAAAGCATGTTGGTTCCTTGTTGTAACCGTCCACATCATTGGCCATCATGAGTTCTCATGGAAGAAGGCACTTTCGAGTCACTCGGTTACTCCGCAGGCACCGTGGACGACGACTACGACGTGCGCCAGTGGGACACCCGTCAGGACTGCGAGGTGCGCCAGATCCTCGATCGCATCGCCGACAAGTGGTCGCTCCTCGTCATCGCCCTGCTCGACTGCAAAAGCCTGCGGTTCACCCAGCTCCGCCGGGAGATCGACGGCGTCAGCCAGCGCATGTTGAGCGTCACCCTGCGCCAGCTCGAACGCGACGGCCTGGTCAGCCGCACGGTCCACCCCGTCGTCCCGCCTCGGGTCGACTACGCGCTCACGCCGCTCGGCCGCACGCTGCACCAAACCATCAAGTCCCTGGTCACCTGGACCGAAGCGCACCAGGAGGAGATCGCCCGCGCACGCGCCGCGTACGACGCGCGTACCGATGGCCTCACTTCGTGAGGCGGGCTCGGTCGCCTGGTGCCGTCGCCTTCCCCCGTCGCTCCTACGTCGCTCCTCCTCCAGGCGACGGCACTCCCTCGCTGTGTTGATGGCCTCACTTCGTGAGGCGGGCTCGGTCGCCTGGTGCCGTCGCCTTCCCCCGTCGCTCCTACGTCGCTCCTCCTCCAGGCGACGGCACTCCCTCGCCGGGAGATGATGGAGTCATGACCGTTCCTGAGATCGAGCCGGGCGCCATCCCGGCAGACGCCTACCTCCTCGACGTCCGTGAGCAGGACGAATGGCGGGCGGGGCACGCCCGTGAGGCTGTGCACATCCCGATGACCCAGATCCAGGGCCGGGTCGACGAGGTGCCCGGCGACCGGACGATCTACGTCGTCTGCCGGGTGGGCGGCCGGTCGCTGCAGGTGGCGGCCTGGCTCAACCAACTCGGGCGCGACGCGGTCAATGTCGGGGGCGGCATGCAGTCGTGGGAGTCCGCCGGGCGTCCGCTGGTCAGCGAGACCGGGGAACGGCCCTTCGTGGCCTGAGTTGATCGCCCCACTATGGCGGTTTTGCCGCCTTTGGGGCATCATGGGGGCGCCAACTATAGATCGTCGCGGGAGCTCGGGGTGCCGGGCTGAGAGGGCAGTTACAGAGCCGCTGCCGACCGCCTGAACCTGTCCGGGTAATGCCGGCGTAGGGAGTGTGCGATGTCGCACGTCGCCGACGAAGTTCCGCTGACCCTCGACGGGCAGCCCCCCAAGACCCTGGGCGTGCTCGATCAGGGCGCGCTCTGGGCCAACCTCGGTGTCAGCCTCCTCGGCTTCTCGGGGGCGCTGCTGCTGCTCAACCCGACCGGCGACGCGCCGCTGAGCCTGGCCGCCGCACTGGTGGCGACGGTGGTCGGCAGCCTGATCGGCACGGCCATGGTGGGCCTGTCCGCCGTCCCCGGCACCCGCACGGGCCAGCCCGCGATGGTGCTGCTGCGCGGCCTGTTCGGGGCCAGAATCTCCTACGCGCCCACGGTGCTGAACATCGTGCAGATGCTCGGGTGGGGCGCTTTCGAGCTGTGGGTGATCGCCAAGGCCGCCACCGCGATCTTCGACGGGGTGGCGTACCCCGTGTGGGTGGTCCTGGCGGGCGTGCTGACCACCGCGCTCGCGATCTGGCCGCTCGGCGCGATCCGGCTGCTGCGGCGGTACGTCACCGTCGGCGTGATCGTGTCGATGATCTGGTTCACCTGGTTCTTCCTGTCCGAGACGCCCGCGCCCGCCGGCGGGTCGTGGACCGGGTTCGCCCCGGCCGTCGACTACGTGATCGCGTTGTCGGTGTCCTGGGTGCCGCTGGCCGCCGACTTCGCCCGGCACTCCCGCTCCGGGCGTGCGGCGTTCACCGGGATCGTCGGCGGCTACACGGTGGCCCAGGTGGCCTGCCTCGGGCTCGGCGTCTACGCCGTGGCCATCGTCGGCGCCGCCGCCGTGAACGCCGACAACACGGCCGTGTTCACCCCGTTCGTGGCCGCGCCGCTCGGAGCGCTGTTCTTCGGCATCCTGGTGCTGCGCGAGACCGACCAGTCGTTCGCGAACGTCTACTCCACCACCATGTCGCTGCAGAACCTGATGCCGCGCGTCGACCGGCGGGTCATCTCCACCGCCATCGGCGTGTTCACGGTGGTCATCGCCCTGGTCGTCGACGTCACCTCGTACGGCGCGTTCCTGGGCGTGATCGGGGCGGTGTTCGTGCCGATGTTCGCGGTGCTGGCCGTCGACTATTTCGGGTTCGGCCGCTCCGACCGCTGGAACACCGGCGAGGACGCACCCTCGCGCTGGTCGATGCTGGTGCCGTGGGCGCTCGGCTTCGCCGCCTACTGGCTGACCACCTCGACGCCCACCATCGCCGCGTGGGACGGGTTCTGGGCGTCGGCCCGCGACGCCATCGGCTTCACCAGGCAACCGTGGATGAACGGCGCGCTCGGCGCGGCGGTGGTGGCGGCCCTCGTGACCGCGCTCATCGGCGTGCTGCGGAGGCGCGCTGTTCGACGTTGAGCAGGTGCTGCTTGGCGCTCGCGCCACCCGCGTAGTCGCCGAGCGCGCCGTCCTCGCGCACCACCCGGTGGCAGGGCACGATCACGCAGACGGGGTTGGAGGCCAGCGCGTTGCCGATCGCGCGCAGCGCGCGCGGCCTGCCGATGCTCTGGCCGATCTCCTCCAGCGTCGTGGTCGTGCCGTAGGGGACCGCCATGGTCTTCTGCAGCACCGACCGGGCGAACGTGGTCGCCAGCGCCCAGTCGACCGGCGTGGCGAACGCGCGGAGCCGGCCGGAGAAATAGGCGTCCAGCTCCCTGCGCACCGGGTCGAGCCGGCGCGCGTCGGGCCCGATGAACGTGCCCACATGCCTGGTGACCAGCTCGAAGACGTCGTTTTCCGCCTCGAAGCTGCAGGCCGCGATGCCCTTGCCCGTCACGGCCAGCACCAGCCTGCCCACGGCGCCGTCGTAGGTGCCGAACGCGATGTCGGGCGGGGTCTCGCCGCGGTAGGTGCTGGAGGTCACCCGCAACAGGGCATCGAGATCACCGCTCGCCATTCGCCCTCACCCTCCACACCCACCGAGAATCGCCGTGACCGCAGCGTATCGGACGGATCGCCCGACGCACCTACCAAGCCACGTGCACTATGGAGGTGTGGGGGACGAATGGGCCGGTAGTGACGACGAGATCGCCCGCGCGGTGCTCGCCGGTTCGCCCAATGCCGTCGTGGCGCTCGACCGTGACCAGAGCGTGCTGGTCTGGAACGAGGCCGCCGAGCGGCTGTTCGGGTGGACGGCCGAGGACATGCTCGGGCGGCGGGCGCCGATCGTGCCCGGCGAGCTGACCGCCGAGCTCAACGCCGTGCTGGAGCGCGTACGCACGGGCGAGTCGGTGTCGCTGCGCACCAAACGCCTGCGCAAGGACGGCGTCCTCCTCGACCTCCGGGTCGACATCAGCGCCCTGCGCCTGGGCAACGCCGTGGCCGGATACGTCTGCGTGCACCATCCGGCGCGGGCCGACGAGCTGGCCAGGCACCGCATGGCGCGCAGGGAACGCCTTGTGCGCAGGCTGACGGACGTCGTCGGCGACATCAACTCCGAGCTGGAGCTGTCGGCCGTGCTCGACCGGATCTCGGCCAGCCTCACGGAGCTCACCGGTGCGGACGCGGGCGGGTTCGTGCTGATCGAGGGCGACCGGCTGCGGCTGGTCAGCACGTACCAGCTGCCCGAGGCGATCAGGGGAACCACCACCGACCTGCGTACGAGCCTCGTGGACAAGCTGTTACGCACCGGCAAGACCGTCATGCTGGAGACGAACGGGCTCGAAGAGCTGGTGTGGGCGCGGCTGGACGGCCTGCACACGATCACCCTGGGCCTGGCCGCCGTCGGCGGGCGCCCGTACGGAGCCCTCTACGCGCTTTTCGCCCGGCGCGTCCCCGGCCATCTCGAACTGGAACTGCTGGAGCTGCTCGCCGGCCATGCGGGCATCGCCGTGGGCAACGCGGTCGCCTACCAGGAGGCGGTGCGGCAGCGGGCCCATGAGCGGGCCGTCTTCGACGCCAGCGCCGACGGCATCGCCGTGCTCGACGGGGCGGGCCGCGTGGTCCGCTGGAACCCGGCCGCCGCCGCCCTGACCGCGTTCTCGGCTGACGACGTCATCGGCGGGCCTCCGCCGTTCCCGCTGCCCAAGCCGGGGGAGAAGGTCACGTTCCAGTTGGAGACGGGCCGCTGGCTGGACGTGGTGAGCGCGCAGATCGAGGAGACCGGCGAGGTGGTCATCGACTTCCGCGACGTGACCGCGGCCAAGGAGCTCGAGGAGGCCAAGGACCTGTTCCTGGCCACGACCAGCCATGAGCTGCGCACGCCGATCACGATCGTGCGGGGTTTCGCCAGCACGCTGGACTCGCGCTGGGACAAGCTGAGCGATCCCGAGCGCCGCTCGGCCGTGCACACGATCGCCGAGCGGTCCAGGTCGCTCGGGCAGCTCATGGACCACCTGCTGCTGGGCTCCAGGGCGGGGGCGGACGAGCTCAAGGTCCGGATCGAGGAGTTCGACCTGGCCGAGCGGATCCAGGCGGCCACGCTCGGGCTGCCCGTGCTGTCGGACAAGCACCGGGTCGAGGTGACGCTCCCCGACGAGCTTCCCAACGTGCTGGGCGACGCGCTGGCCACGGACATCGTTCTGGGACAGCTGCTGGAGAACGCCTTCAAGTACTCGCCCAAGGGCGGTTTGATCGCCGTGGAGGCCTGGCCCGAGGCCGGCAACGTCGTCGTGGTCGTCGACGATGAGGGCGTCGGAATCGCCCCGCCTGACCGGGAGCGGATCTTTGAGCGCTTCGTCCAGGTGGACAGCGGCGACCGGAGAAGGTTTGGTGGAGTAGGGCTCGGGCTCTACATCGTCCGCAGCCTCGCGAGGGCACAAGGGGGTGACGTGAGCGCCCATCCGAGACCGGGAGGTGGCACGCGCATGAGGCTCGTTCTGCCCTATCGGATCCGACACACCGATGCGGTAACGAGGCGGTCACAGTTGCGCTGATCTATCGTCCAATGTGTACAAGCTGTGATCGAGATGCGGTTTCTGGGGTCGGCTAACGGGGCATTTCGGTCGTACCGGGGAGTGTTCCCGTGGGGGGCACAGGGAACGGGGAGGTGGGTGTGTCAAGCGTGGTGCTGCTGCCGTACGCGCCGTCCAGCGTCGCCGTCGCCCGCCAGCGTCTGAGCACTGACCTGCAGGACAGTGGGGTTTTCTCCGCGGCGATCGACGACGCCGTGCTCGTGGTGAGCGAACTGCTGAGCAACGCGTTGCGGCACGCGCATCCGCTTCCTTCGGGCATGGTGCGGGTCGCCTGGCTGCGCAACGAGGACCACATCGAGGTGGCGGTGAGCGACGGAGGAGCGGCGACGGAGCCACGCGCCGGCCGCCCTACCCTGTCCTCGCTCGGGGGCCGGGGGCTCGGCATCGTCGAATATGTGGCGGAAAGCTGGGGCGTCCGGCACGAGGGCGAGACCACGACCGTGTGGGCCATCCTGCCCGCTCCCCACAGCAACGGCTCGGTGAACGGGCAGGTGGCGACGCTCAGAGAGGCCGGCTAGCGAGCACGGCCCGCTCGCTCACGGCCCACGCCGTGGAGACGAGCAGATAGATCCCGGCCGCCAGCGGCAACACGAGCACGGCGAGCACGGAACCGTACGGCAGCAGCGGCATGATCTTCTTCATCAGCTCCGGCTGCTCTTCGGTGATCTTGATCTGCCTGGCGGAGAGCCATGCGACCGCTGCGACCAGTGCGATGACCAAGAAGAAGACCAAAACCGGGGTGCTGACCAGACCGTAATTAGCGATCACGCCCGCCACCTGCTGCCCCAGCGGAGCCCCGAACAGGTCATGCCCGACCAGCGCGGTCGGATGTGTGGCCACCCGGTACATCAGCCACATGAACGGAAGTTGCGCCAGCATCGGCATGATCCCGGCGAACGGCGAGCTGCCCTCCTTGGCGTAGAGGGCGGAGACCTCCTTGGCCAGCCGCTCGGGATTGCGCTGGTAGCGCTTCTGCAGCGCGCGCAGTCTGGGCGCCAGCCTCTCCTTGATCTTGGTGGTGCGGGCCTGGCGCACGTTGAGCGGCAGCAGCAGAAGCCGTACGGCCAGCGTGAAGAGCACGATGCCGAGCGCGGCATGCCCCCCGGACACGGTGATGACGAACGTGACAAGAGAATCGATCATGAGCCCTGTTTCTTCGCGAGGGAGGAAGGGCTCATCCGGCCTACGCCTGAGGAGCCCCGCTTGGCAGGAAGCGGGGCATGCCTAGGGCGCGCGTGGACGCGGGCGTCCGGCCGCGTCGGGGTCGCGCAGGCGCTGGAACGCCGTGCGCCGCGCGTAGGTCAGCGGGAAGCGCCGCGGCTCGCCGCCGAAGGCGGGCAGCAACGTGGCCGCCCAGGTGACCAGCAGCAGGACCGCCACCAGGGTGATCCCCGCCAGCCACGGGTCGAACAGGAGTTGCGTCACCGGCTCAGTGCCACCGGCTCAGTGCGACCGCGAGGACTTGCCCATCACCGTGACCACGACGAAGACGAGCAGAGCGACCACGCCGATGATCAAGGCGACCTTGAGCAGCCCCAGCACCATCGGCAGGAGGAAGTTGAACAACACGAAGAGACCCAGCAAGGTCCCGAGAACGAGCATCACGACTCTACCCATGAGGCCACCGTACGTCCTCATGGCATGATCCGCGACGCTTACGAAGTAATGACGTCCTTGCCGCCTTCGTGAAGCCGGGCCGTACCGTGAAGTGGTGAACACCCGCATCCTGGTCGTGGACGACGATCCGACCGTCTCCGAGGTCGTTGCCCGCTACCTGGAGCGCGACGGGCACGAGGTCGAATGCGTGGGCGACGGTGTCGAGGCGCTGCGCAGGGCGCTGGCCCACCCGCCGGATCTGATGGTGCTCGACCTGATGCTGCCGAAGCTCGACGGGCTGCAGGTGTGCAGGAAGCTCAGGGAACGCTGGCCCGTACCAGTGATCATGCTGACCGCCCTCGGCGAGGAGATCGACCGGGTGGTCGGGCTCGAGACCGGGGCCGACGACTACGTGACCAAGCCCTTCAGCCCGCGCGAGCTGGCGCTGCGCGTCCAGTCGGTGCTGCGCCGCGCCCGCGGCGCCTCCGTCACGGGCGGCACCGGCGTGCTCCGTGACGGGAACCTGGTGGTGGACGTGGGCGCCCACGAGGTGCACCTGGGGGGCGCGGAGGTGATGCTGACGGCGCGGGAGTTCGACCTGCTGGCCCACCTCATGCGCAACCCCCGCCAGGCGTTCAGCCGGTCCGCGCTGCTCAACCAGGTGTGGGGATGGTCGTTCGGCGACTCGTCCACCGTGACCGTGCACGTCCGGCGGTTGCGCGAGAAGATCGAGCCCGACCCCACCAGGCCGCGCAGGATCGTGACGGTGTGGGGGGTCGGCTACCGGTACGAACCCGTGGAAGACGGCTCCTGATGCCTCTGACGACCGCCCTGACCCAGCCGGCGGTGGCCGTCGGCGACCTGGCCATGGTCGTCGCCGTGACCGCCGGGCTCGGGCTGCTGATCGCGTTCGCGGGCGTCGCGGTGATGTGGCGGCTGCGCACCCGTTCGATCGGCGTGATGCTGGCCGTGGTCGTGGTCGTCGCCGTGGCGGCCACGCTGGCGGGCGTCGTGGCGATCATCATGAAGATGATCATCGCGGGGGCGGTCAAGGACTTCGTGCTGAGCGTGGTGACCGTGGGCGGGCTCGTGGGGCTCGGGGTCGCGTTCGTGCTGGCCAAGCGGGTGGTCGGGGAGAGCAGGCGGCTGGTGGCCGCCGTACTCCACCCGCCGTTCGTGGCGCCCAAGGGGCTGCCGGCCGAGCTCCAGACGATCGCCAACACCCTGGAGGAGGCGTACGCGCGCGAGCGGGCACTCGAAGGGGCGCGCCGGGAGCTGGTGGCCTGGGTGAGCCACGACCTCCGTACGCCGCTGGCCGGGATGCGGGCCATGGCCGAGGCGCTGGAGGACGGCGTGGTCTCCGACCCCGGGACGGTCGCGCGCTACCACGGGCAGATCAAGCAGGAGGTGGAGCGGCTCTCCGCGATGGTGGACGACCTGTTCGAGCTGTCACGCATCCACGCAGGCGCCCTGCGGCTGTCGCGGGCCAGGATCGGGCTGGCCGACCTCGTCGCCGACACCCTGGCAGGGGTCGAGCCGCTGGCCCGCGCCAAGGGCGTGGTGCTCACGGCCGAGGCGGCGGCCGCCGTGCCCGTGGAGGCCGACGCGGGGGCGCTGGGGCGGGCCCTGGGCAACCTGGTGGTCAACGCCATCCGGCACACGCCGTCTGACCAGGCCGTGGTGCTGCGGGCCCGCGTGGACGACACGGGCATGGCATGTCTGTCGGTGACCGACTGCTGCGGGGGGATCCCCGAGGAGGATCTGCCCCGGGTGTTCGAGGTGGCTTTTAGAGGGGAGGCCGCACGCACTCCTACGGCCGACGGTGGGGCAGGGCTCGGGCTGGCCATCGCGCAGGGGATCGTGGAGGCGCACGACGGGAAGATCGAGGTGGTCAACGACGGGCCGGGGTGCCGGTTCGAGATCCGGCTTCCCCTGGTCGCCGGCTGATGCCTCGGGTGCTCAGGCGCTTTCCGGAAGGTCGACGTCGGATCGGGGCAGGCCGAACGACTCCGACATTGCCCGAAATGTCGGGCAGGGCCAGCGCCACATGCAGCTCCTGCACCGCAGGATCGGATGGGCCGTGTCACTCGTGATGCCGCCCGCGTCCCTCGGCTGGTGGAGGTCGAGCAGCCTGAGCCCGAGCTCGGAGAACCTGAGCAGGTCGGCACGCGCGCCGGCGAGGAAGTCGAGGTCCTCGACCGCGAGCCGGGTGCGGATGGGGACATAGCCTTCGTGGTTCACCAGACCGCGGAGGCGTCCTGCTTCGTCATCCCATGAGGTGGCCTTCTCTGTGCGGATGAGGATGGTCTCCAGCCGTTCGCGGAGCCCCTGACGCTGAGGATCTTCAGGATTGTCTGCGTTCATCGATCCGAGGGCCCGCCAGACGTGCCCCAGCCCCTCCTTCGCCATGACGCGGTTGCCAGTTCCGATGTCACGCTGTCAAGCTTCGCGTACTCTCCGTTTCCATGGAGCCCAAACGGAGGACAAAAACCTGTGGTTGCCCTATCGGCGTGACAACGTGACCGGAAGCCTCCGCGCCGCTAGCCTGCCCATGTGGAGCTCAAGGTCTCGACTCGATCACAGGCCGGGTGCGCGCTCGTCGCCATCACCGGAGAAATCGACCTGTACACGGCGCCCCACCTGCAGTCCGAGTTCACTCGGCTCCTGCAGGAAGGGCCAAGCCGGGTGGTCATCGACATGTCCGCCGTGGATTTCTGCGACTCCACGGGGATGAACGTGCTGCTCTCGGCACTCAAGCGCATGAAAGAGCAGGGCGGGGCGCTCGACGTGGCCGCGCCGCGTCCCGCCGTACGCAAGATCCTGCAGGTCACGGGGCTCGACTCGGTGTTCACCGTGTACGACGAGGTGCCGCAGGAGTTTCTCATAGCCGAGGGATCATGACGGAAGCCGCGCGTGCGGAGGTGACGCCCGATGGGCGGTGACACGGCGGCCGTCATCCCGGCCGCCAACGAGGCGGACCGCATCGCGGCCACCGTCAGGGCTGCGGCCGCGCTGCCCGGCGTCGACCTCGTCGTGGTCGTCGACGACGGCTCGTCCGACCAGACCGGCCGGGTCGCCCGCGCTGCCGGCGCCCGGGTGGTGCGCCACAGCCGCAACAAGGGCAAGGCCGCCGCGATGGAGACGGGCGCGGAGTCCGTACGCCTCCTCGACGAGGACGCCGCTCCCCGCCATCTCCTCTTCCTCGACGCCGACCTGGGCGACACGGCCCAGGCCGCCGCCCCGCTCATCGAGCCCGTACGCGCGGGCGAGGCCGACATGACCATCGCCGTGTTCACCACCCGGGTGCGGCTCGGCGGCCACGGCTTAGTCGTCCGCCTCTCGAAAGAGGGCATCCGCCGGGCCACCGGCTTCGAGCCCGCCCAGCCGCTCAACGGCCAGCGCTGCCTCACCAGGGCCGCTTTCGAGGCGGCCAGGCCGCTGGCGCACGGGTTCGGCGTGGAGACGGCGCTGACGATCGACCTGTTGCGCAAGGGGTTCCGGGTCACCGAGGTCGAGGTCGACATGGCACACCGCGCCACCGGCACCGACTGGCGGGCGCAGCTCCACCGGGCCGTGCAGCTGCGCGATGTGGCGCGCGCGCTGGCCACGCGGGAGCCGCTTGTCACGCAAAATCTGGACAAACTTCGCTTCAAACGCTGACCATCTTCCGTGCGCCAAACGTTCCAGGCTTGCGCGCGTGAGGACGTCCGGCTGTGGGGCGTGAGGACGTCCGGCTGTGGGGCGTGAGGACGTCCGGCTGTGGGGCGTGAGGACGTCTGGTTCTGGGGCGCGAGAGCGCCTGGTTCTGGGACGTGACAGCGTCGGCTCTGGGACGTGAAAGCGCCTGGTTCTGGCGTGAGGACGTCCGGCTATGGGCGTGAGACGTCCGTTCTTGCGGCGAGGACGGTTGGCTCCCGCGCGCGAGGAGTCCAGGCACCCTGAGCGGTGTCCCGGCCCTCGCCGCTCTGTTCCATCACCGGGGCCCTGCCTCCCCGGCCTGACCGTTCACAAGAACCGCCTTCGACGGACCATTGAGGCACTGCAGTCGCCCGTGCGGTCGTCCACAGGGGACTGCCTTCGCTCGTGCGGTGGTTCACTGAGGGACCGCCTCTGGCCGTCCGAGCCGTCCGGGCCGTCCGGGACCGCCTCTGGCCGTCCGGGGCCGTCCGGGCCGTCCACAGGGGATCTCGTTCCCGGGACTGGTTGTCCACAGGCGAGCGCCCGTCCGTCCGGAGCCCCCTTGCGAGTGTGCTGGAATCTTCCGGTGACTTCGCAATCGTGGCGCGACAAGGCACGAGGTCGGCTCGGGTGGGCGGCCACGGCGGCGATCGGCGCCTCGATCCTGCTGACGCTCACCATCGGCCTGCTCGGTCCTTCGCCGATGGTCCCCGCGTTGACCGGCCCTGCCTGGCAACCGCCCTACTCCTTCGATGTCCGGCCCGATCCCCATCTCACGATCGCCATGGCCGCCGCCGCGCTCGTCCTCGGCGGCCTCGGTCTCCTGCTCGCCCTGTCCCTCACCCGCAGTCCCAGGGTCCACCCTGGTCTCGCGCGTTCGGCGGTCATGATCGGCTGCCTGGCGGCGGGCGCGCTCGCGTTCCTGCCTCCCTCGGGTTCCGGTGACCACCTCAACTACGCCGTCTACGGCCGCATGGTGACGCTGGGCGTCGACCCCTATGCTCACGGCGCGGTGGATCTTCCCGGCGACCCCATCGCTGGTGCGGTCGAGGAGCCGTGGCGGGAGGAGCCGAGCGTTTACGGCCCGGTCGCGACGGCTCTGCAGGCGGCGGCGAGCTGGGTGGGCGGCGACTCGCTCCGGCTGACGATCTTCGTGCTGGCCCTGTTCAACGCCGCCGCGTTCATCGTGACGGGCCTGCTCGTCGACCGATTCGCCAGTGACGACCCGGCAAGACGCCTGCGCGCCGCGTTGTTGTGGACGGCCAACCCGCTCCTGCTCTACCAGCTGGTGGCGGGCATGCACGTCGACACCCTCGCCATCGCCTGCATGGTCGCCGCCCTGCTGTCCAGGGCTCGCCCCGCAGGTTCTGGTGTCCTGCTCGGCCTCGGCGTGGCGATCAAAATCAACGCCGGTCTCGTCGCCCTGGGCCCGGCCTGGGAGTTGCGACGGCGCCCTGCCCGTCTGGCGCTCATGGCCGGGTGCGCCCTCGCGGTGGTGGTCGCCGGTTACGCGATCGTTGGCACGGCGGCGATCGAGCCGATGACCCGCACCAGCAAGGCGATCTCGCACGTCTCGGTCTGGAAACTCGTCCAGGGCTGGCTGCAGTCCGTCGTGGGCACCGGCAGCGCCTACCGAGGAGAGATCCAGGTGGGCTCCCTCCTGGTGCTCGCACTCGTCGCCTGGTTCCTGTTCCGCCTCGCATCCGGCGCGGCGCCCGATTCCGGCGCGACACGGGCAGCGGGTTCCGGCGCGGCCGGTTCTGGTGTGGTGTCGAAATCTGGTTCTGGTGCGGTCCCGGGTTCTGGTGTGGTGTCGGGATCTGGGGAGTCGTCTGGAGCTGGTTCCGGCGCGGACGTTGGTCGGGCTGGGGTGTCTCCTGCTGGTTCGACTCGGGCTGGGGCGTTCCCTGCTGGTTCGACCCGGGTCGGGGCATTGCCTGCCGGTTCGGCGGCCCGGTCCGGCCTGGGTTTCCGCATTGGCCGGGCCCGGGGTGGTGTGCCGGATGGGGGAGGCCTGGAGGCTCCGGTCGTGGCGACGGTGCTCGTGGTGGCGTACGTGTTCGCGACCCCCTACATCCTGCCGTGGTACGACGGGTTGGCGCTTGGGCTGCTGGCGCTCGTGGGGGCGTCGGCACTCGACGGGTTCGTGGTCGCGCACCTGCTGGTCCTGTCGCTGGCCTACCTGCCGGCCAGGGTGGAGAGCCAGCCACAGGACCTCGAGTGGCTCAGGACGGTGCTCAGGCCTCAGCTCGCGTGGGCGCTGCTGGCCCTGACCGTGGCGTTGCTCGTGTGGGCGTGGCGAGCTGCAGGGCGCGTACGCACGCCGCCAGCGTCAGCGGCACGGCGACCGTCAACGCCATAGAGGGGATGGCGATGCCCGAGTCGTTCATGAGGAAGGCGACGAACGCGCACGTGAGCGTACCGAAAAGGCCCGCCCTGAGCACCGGGGCCAGCGCGTAGACCTGGCCCAGCGCGGAGGCGCCCCAGCGTGACGGCCGGGCGAGCACCAGGAAGAGAAAGGCCAGCGCGACCACGGAGAGGAGGGTCAGCGACCAGTTGCCGATGGTCACGCCGACCATGGCGCTGAGCTTGCGCCAGACTACCGTCCACGCCTGGCCGTCGATGATCTGCTGCACGAAGGTGCCCAGATGGGTGCGTTGAGTCTCGGGCCGCAGCCAGTCGAACACGGACAGCGTCCCCACGAGCAGCGCTCCCGCCAGGCCGACAAGCGCCAGTTTCAGCAGTGATACGCGCTTGCCCGACAGGAGAATGAGGAAGACGGCCAGACCGATCACGAAGGCCGGCACGCCGCCGAAGTCGGCCCCCCACGACGGCCATCCGTCCGCGAAGACCGCCAGCCCTCCATAGACCCCGCACACCGCGACGATCACGACCCTGGACACCCCCTTGCCGTGCAGCCACTGGGCCACCCCGGCCAGGCCGAGCACGGTGCCGGTGGCGTAGACGGCGAAGGCGATGTTGCTGAAGCCGTAGAACCGTCCTCCCGTGACGGGCTCGTAACCGGTCACGGCGTTCACCTGGAGCTTGGAGCCGGTCATGACGTCGAGGAGGAGGGCGAGCGAGGTGATGGCGGAGACCACGGTGAGAGGGCCGAGCACGTGCGAGCGCCACGGCCCCGCGAAGGCCGCGGCGGTGATGAGGGCGGCGATGGCGACGATCGTCACGATCACCGACACCATCGGAACCGGCAGCGTCCACCAGGGCACCAGCTGGGCCAGGAAGGTCGACACGGGAATGGCGCCGCTGACGACCGCGACGGCCTGGACGGCGACGAGCAGCCTGGACGCGCTCGCCAGGCCCACGGCTGGGACGTCCGGCGGCGGCACGGCTGCGGAGGTGTTCGACGAGGTGGCGGCGGCCGGTGTTTCCGTGGAGGTGGGGCTTGGCGGGGTTCCTGGTCTGCCCGTGCCCGTGCCCGTGCCCGTGCCCGTGCCCGTGCTGGTGCTGGTGCTGGTGCCTATGTGGTGCTGGTCGTTCTTGGAGCGGCGGCGGAGAGCCAGGGCGGCGAGGGCGTAGAAGAGGAGTTGTACCGTCACCAGGACGGTGAAGAAGGGGCCGCGTACGTCGCGGAGCACCTGGCTGGCCAGGTCGGCGTCGGCCAGGTCCGCCACCGCGCCGGCCGGGTCGGGTGGGGCGGCGTCGCCGGACCGCCACGGGCGGCCGACGACCTCGCGGGACGCCGGCAGGCCGAGGAGCTGGACGGCGGTGGCGGTGAGGTCGGTGATCGTGACCAGGGAGTCCTGGCGGGTGGAGGTGGCCGTGAGGCGGCCGTGGGGGAACGGCGGGCCGCCCGGAGCCGACGGGCCGGCGGCGATGGCCACGTGGAGGTGGGCGTTGGGCGTCACGTCGGAGATGCCGGCCAGCAGGACGGAGGTGCCGGCGGGCAGCTTGCCGAGCAGGGCGCCGATCTGCCGGTCGGCCTGGGCCACCGCCGCTTTCCTGGCGTCGGCGGGCATCGGGGCGGGGACCCCGTACTCGTCCAGGGGGCGGGCGGCCCAGGCGGTCGCCAGGTCGGCGGCTTCGAAGACGACGAGGTCGTAGGGGGTCAGGTCGGCGACGGAGCCCAGGCCGGGGGCGTAGGAGGCGACGTTTCCCGAGGTGTCGGCTGCGGCGAGCGCGGCTCCGGGGCCGACCGCGGCCACTTTCCCCCCACCGTCCGTCACGACCCGGCCCAGGGTGCCCAGCCGGGCGTCGAAGCCGGTCTCGCCCTGGTGGGCGCTCAGCGCCTCCCATCCGGGGATCGTGGCGCGTTGACCTGTTCGCCGGGGTGCGGGGGCCGGGAGGCAGCCCTTGCCCGGCGTACCCGCTCGTTGGCCTGCTGAGACGGTCAGCCAGCCAGCTGTGGGGCAGGTGATGCCCCGGTCAGGGGGCGGCACCGTGCGGGTGGAGAGCGAGGCGGAGGAGCCCCGGCTGACGAGGTCCCACAGGTGCGGGGTCCGTGACCTGTCGAGGTCGCTCCACTCCAGGCCGGGCACGCCGACAAGGGCCACGCGCCCCCTGACCGCCTGCTCCTGCGCCGTCTCCGCGCGGGCCGCCGCGGGGACGACGGCCGCGGCCAGGGCGATGCCCAGCAGCAACGTCACCACGCGGTGGAGGGGACGGACTGCTCGCACACGCCGTCGGCCGCGCGACTCGTGCCCGCCGTCGTACGGGTCCGGCCTGGCGTCGTTGGGCATGTGCGGAAACTCCTGCGTCTTCGGGGAAGGATGTGCGTTCGATCGTAGATGCTGAGCGCAGGCTGGCTTCGGCCGTCGGCACGGCACGCGGGGGCGCGCCGGTGTCCGAGCGTGCCGTACGGATGCCGACGTCCCGTAGCGAGGGCCGTACGGATGCCGGCGTCCGTAGCGAGGGCCGTACGGACGAGCGACGATCGCGTGTGCCGATTCGTCCGTTCGGTGGAAATCCTCTGGATTCATCCGTAGAAGGCGCTTCGACGACAACAGTCACGGTAACGTCTCTCGCTCCCGCACAGTGACCACCCGCGAGGAGGTGACGGCCACGTTGGACGGATGTCAGCAGATCCACCCCACCGTGCCTCCTCAGCGGGGAACCCCGGAGCCCCCGTCCGGAACGGGTACCGAGCGGGGCGGCCGGCGGCGGGGCCGCTCGACGCCCGCGCGCTGGGCCAGGACCGCCGGCAAGCCGGGGGCAGGCATGGCGTGCCGGCACGGTACGCTGCTCGGTCATGAGGTCCGTGAGTACGTGCCGCCCCGAGAGGGCAGGACCTGTGCCAGTCGTGCGGCGAGCAACACTCCGTTGACCCTTGGCCACATCCAGCCCCGATCCAGAAGCGCCTCCGACCGGCCCGGCACCCTCCTGCGAGCCGGCGGCCGCGCCCGCCCGATCACCGGGGAAGACCACCGGTGCGCGCCCTGACGCCGGCACGCCCGCTGGCGACCCGCCTGCTCCGCGGCGCGGAAGAAGCGACGGAGCAGGTCCGGTGACCGGGGGCGCGGGACGGCGGCAGTGGTGGGCGTGGGCGGTCGCGGTGCTCGTCGTCGCGGCGGCCGTGACCCCGCTGGTGCACGCGTGGCTCACCAATGCGGACGATCAACGCCTGGTCGACCTGGACGTCTACCGCACCGGGGGGCAGATGCTCCTCGACGGGCGGCCGGTGTACGACTACTTCACCCCCGCGCCGCAGTTGCTGCCGTTCACCTACCCGCCCGTCGCGGCGATGCTGGCCGTCGGGCTGGCCGGGATGTCCTGGGGCGTCGCGCAGTGGGTGTGGACGGCCGGGATCTTCGTGGCGCTGGCCGTGACCGTGGGCTTCGCGTTCAGGGAGGCCCTGGGCACGTGGCGGAAGTACGCGCCGTGGGCGTTCGCCCTGTTCATGGTGGCCTGCGCGTACCTGATGCCCATCAGAGACCAGGTGCGGTTCGGCCAGGTCGACATCCTGCTGGTCGCCCTCTGCCTGGCGGACTGCGTGGCCAGGAGGCCGTGGTGGCCGCGCGGGTTCCTGATCGGGCTGGCCACGGCGGTGAAGCTGACGCCCGGCGTCTTCCTGATCTACCTGCTGGTCACCAGGCAGTGGCGGACGTTCTTCATGGCGGCGTTCGCGGCGGCGGTGCTCACGCTGCTGCCGTTCGCGGTGATCCCGCAGGACGCGGCCGACTTCTGGTTCTCGGCGCTGCTCGATCCCGAACGCCTCGGCGCGAACGCGGCCACCACCAACCAGTCGATCCGCGGCATGCTGATCCGGCTCTACCTGCCCGACCTGCTGACGTCCGCGATCTGGGTGGTGATCGTGGCCGCGGTCGGCTGGTACGGGTTCCGCGGCGCGCGGGACGCGTACCAGGCCGGAGATTCCATCACCGCGGTCGCGCTCGTCGGGCTGATGGCCGTGCTGCTCTCGCCGGTCGCCTGGATCCACCACCTGGCCTACGTGGTCGTGGTGCTCGGCGCGATCGTCGGCGACGGCCGCGACCCGGTAAGGCTGCGGGTCGCGGCCGGCGTGTGGCTGTACTACGTGGTGCCCGTCCCGTGGTGGGGCGTCTCGCTGAAGGCGGCCGACATCCCGGGCGTCAGCCTGGTGCTGGGGAAGATCGTCCAGAACGGGTTCGGGCTGGGAGCGCTGGCCCTGGTGTGGTTGCTGGCGTCCTGGGTGCCGAAACGCCGGATGCTCGCTTGACCCAGCCATTACCCTCGGTGTCGTGCTCATTACCGCATGGGTCTTCGTGGGCGTTCTGGCCGGGGTCAGCGGCGTGCTCATCGGCTGTCTGGCGCTTCGCCGGGCCCAGGCCACGGTGGAGGACTGCCGGCGGATGCTCGCCCGGCAGATGCACGAGGGCGGGTGCGATCTCAAGGCGGTCAGAGACGTGGCCGTCTGCCGGTACGACGCCCTCGCGGAGATGACCGGGCGGCTGTCGTTCTCGGTGGCGATGATCAATGGGCTGGGCGACGGCATCGTGCTGACCTCGATCAACGGGCGCAGTGAGACGCGTACGTACGTGCGGTCCGTGGTGGGAGGTAAGGGCGAGCAGCAGCTGTCGCCCGAAGAGGAGGAGGCCGTACGCGCGGCCCGCCTGGGGCTGGGACCGCTGATCACGGCGCGGGCTTCGTGGGACCTGTAGCCGGTCGCTCGGTCACGGCGGAGGTTCCGTTCACGCGGCGGTTCGGGTACGGCGGAGGTTCCGTTCACGCGGCGGTTCGGGTACGGCGGAGGTTCCGTTCACGCGGCGGTTCGGGTACGGCGGAGGTTCCGTTCACGCGGCGGTTCGGGTACGGCGGAGGTTTCCCGACACCTGTGGGCGGCGGTTCGGTCACGGCGCTGTCACGCGCTCGGCCGAATGCTCACCATGCGCTGTCCACCTGCGGATACTCTGGACTCATGCCCCGACTCGCCTATCTCGGACCCGAAGGCACCTTCACCGAAGAGGCCCTGCGGCTCCTCGACCCCACCGCCGAGCGCCTGCCCTGCGCCAACGTGAGCGCCGCGCTCAACGCCGCCCGTACGGGCGATGCCGACGGCGCCGTCGTGCCGCTGGAAAACTCCATCGAGGGCGCCATCACCACGACGCTCGACGAGTTCGCCTGGGGCGAGCCGCTGCTGATCACGGCCGAGCTGCTGCTGCCCGTGCAGTTCTCGCTGCTGGCCCGGCCCGACACCGAGATCGCCCACGTCAAGCGGGTCTACACGCACCCAGCGGCCATCACCCAGTGCCGCGCCTTCATCTCGCGCGAGCTGCCCGACGCCGTCGTGGTGTCCGCCCCGTCGACGGCGGCCGCGGCCCAGGAGGTGTCGCTGCCCGGCTCTCCCTACGACGCGGCCATCGCCGCTCGCATCGCGGGCGAGCACTACGGGCTGGTCGAGCTGGCCTCCGACATCGGCGACAGGTCCGACACGGTGACCAGGTTCGTCCGGGTCGGCCGCCCCCAGCCGCTGCCCGCGCCGACCGGTTCCGACCGCACCACGCTGGTGGTCTTCCTCGCCGACGACCACCCGGGCGCGCTGCTGGAGATGCTGACGGAGTTCTCCGTACGCGGGGTCAACCTGACGCGCATCGAGTCGCGGCCGACCGGCGACGGCATCGGCCGCTACTTCTTCCATTTCGACTTCGAGGGGCACATCGCCGACGCCCGTGTCGGCGAGGCGATCGCGGGGCTGCACCGCGTCTGCGGCGAGGTGCGGTTCCTGGGGAGCTATCCGCGGGCCGACGGGGTGACGCCGCAGATCAGGCGCGGCACGTCCGACGACGCGTTCGGCGAGGCGGCCGAGTGGCTGACGCGGGTCCGCGCCGGCCAGGTCTGAGCCGGCCGACGGCTCGTGACGCGGTGTGGCGGCAAGGTCTGAGCGCAGAGAGGCCGGCCCGGGTCTGAGCCTGGCGACGCTGGGCGACGGCCAGGTGGCGCCGGGTGGCGGCGACTCGGCGTAATAGAGGGGCGGGCCGCCGTCCAAGGCCGGTAGCCTTTCGTTGTGATTGACCTGCGTACCCTTCGTGAGGATCCCGACCGGCTACGGGCGTCGCAGCGTGCCCGCGGTGAGGACGACTCCGTCGTCGACACGCTGCTCGACCTGGACGAACGCCGGCGTTCCGCGCTGACCGCGTTCGAGTCCATGCGCGCCGAGCAGAAGAGCATGGGCAAATCGGTCTCCAAGGCGCAGGGCGAGGAGAAGGCCGCTCTGCTGCAGCGGGCCAAGGACCTCGCGAGCCAGGTCAAGGCCGCCGAGGCAGAGGCGGAGAAGCTGGGTGCCGAGCTCGACGAGGTGCTCCAGACGGTCCCCAACATCGTCGACGAGGGCGCTCCTGAGGGCGGCGAGGACGACTACGTCGTGCTGGAGACCCACGGCGAGCCGCGCGAGTTCGACTTCACCCCCAAGGACCACCTGGAGCTGGGCGAGGCGCTCGGGGCCATCGACATGGAGCGGGGCGCCAAGGTGTCCGGCTCGCGGTTCTTCTTCCTCAGGGGCGTCGGCGCCCGGCTGCAGCTCGGCCTGCTCAACATGGCCATGCAGCAGGCGATCGAGGCAGGGTTCACGCCGATGATCACTCCGGTGCTGGTCAAGCCGGAGACCATGCAGGGCACTGGTTTCCACGTGGCCCACGACAAGGAGATCTACCGCCTCCCCGAGGACGACCTCTATCTGGTCGGCACCTCCGAGGTGTCGCTGGCCGGCTATCACGCGCAGGAGATCCTCGCGGCCGACGACCTGCCGCTGCGCTACGCGGGCTGGTCGTCGTGCTTCCGGCGCGAGGCGGGCTCGTACGGCAAGGACACCAGGGGCATCATCCGGGTCCACCAGTTCGACAAGGTCGAGATGTTCTCCTACGTGCGCCCCGAGGAGGCCCAGGAGGAGCACCGGCGGCTGCTCGCCTGGGAGGAGGAGATGCTGGCCAAGATCGAGGTCCCCTACCGCGTCATCGACACGGCGGCGGGCGACCTCGGCATGTCGGCGGCCCGCAAGTTCGACTGCGAGGCGTGGATCCCGACCCAGGGCCGCTACCGCGAGCTGACCTCGACCTCCAACTGCACCGAGTTCCAGGCGCGCAGGCTCGCCGTCCGCTATCGCGACAAGGACGGCAAGCCCCAACACCTGGCCACGCTCAACGGCACGCTGGCCACGACCCGCTGGATCGTCGCGATTCTGGAGAACCACCAGCAGGCCGACGGTTCCGTGGTGGTCCCGCAGGCGCTGCGCCCCTACGTCGGCCTCGACGTGCTGGAGCCGGCCAAATAGCCCGCGGCGCTCAGCGCCCGAACCCGAAGAGCCCTCCGACCCGCCCGGCGATCCGGTCGAACTGGTAGTAGAGCGCCGGCGGGACGAGCGGCTGCAACACCGAGTGCCGCTGGCCCAGCAGCGTGATCACCTGCATGGGCGAGCGGTCGATGTAGCGCGGGAGGCTCTCGAACCATCGGGCGCTGTAGCGGGCGGCCCTCTGCGGCGACCGGAGCTTCGACTTCGACTCGCGTTCGTAGGCGGTGAGGGCCGTTTCGAGATCTTTCTCCTGGTAGAGCGCCTTGGCCAGGACGGAGGCGTCCGCCAGGGCCAGGGCGGTGCCCGCGCCGATGGAATAGTGCGTGGTGTGTGCGGCGTCCCCCACCAGCACGACGTTGCCGTGGTGCCAGGTGCGGTTGGTCAGCGTACGGAAGTGCAGCCAGTGCGCGGTGCCGTCGGCCTGCGCCCGTCCGATCAGCGGGTGCCCGTCGAGGATGTCGGCGAAGAGCTTCTCCAGGATGGCCAGGCTGTCGGCCTCCTTCCCCTGGTCGAGCCCGAGTCCCCGCCAGGTCTCGGGGGTGCACTCGATGACGCAGGTGCTGTGCTCCTGGCTGTACTTGTAGCCGTAACACCAGATCCAGCCGTGCTCGGTCTCCACGAAGGCGAAGACGAACGCGTCGAAGACCTTGGTGGTGCCGAGCCAGATGTAGATGTTCTGGCCGGTATGGAACTCGGGGCCGAAGTGCTCGGCGTGGCGATCGCGCAGCACGCTGTTGACGCCGTCGCCCGCCACGACGAGGTCGGCGTCGCCGAACCCGTCCTGGTCGGTGATCTCGCGCTCCCACTCGATGCGTACGCCGAGCGACTCGGCGCGTTCCGCGAGGATGCCCAGCAACCGGCGCCGGCTGATGCCGTAGCCGGCCTCTCCTTGCTCGACCGTCACCGTGGCGCGGTCGCGGATGTCCGCGACCCAGGAGTCCCACCGGACCGAGCTCTCGCTGATGGCCCGCGCGGAGTCGGCGTCGGCCCGGTGGAGATCGTTGAACAGTTCGTCCCAGTAGGTCACGCCCCAGCCGTACGTCGAGCCGGCCGGGTTCCGTTCGTAGATGGTGATGTCGTGGGACGGGTCCACACGTTTCATCAGGATCGAGAAGTACAGGTTGGCGGGTCCACCGCCGACGCAGGCGACTTTCACCGGAGCCCCCATTGTGACGCAAAGTAATCAATCTGTGTCACAGAGTAGCAGATGGGTGGAGTCGCCCACGGGACCCGGCCGTCCGGGGGTCACGGGCCGGAGCGGCCGGCGTCGTTCCTGATGAGGGCGGCGCCCGCCACCAGCACGAGAGCGGTGAGCACCGCGGCGATCACGACGGCGACCTCGTACGCGTCGGGCGCGCCGCCGGCCCAGCCGTGGAAGGGCAGGTATACGGCCGCGAAGACGAGCGGCGCGCCCCCGACGCCGACCGCAGCCGTCACGGGACGCGCCCGGCCCCCGAACGCCAGCACGAGACACGCCAGAGTGCCGAGCGCGGCGGCGACCCCGCCGAGCACGACCACACCGAAGGCGTCATGATCCAGAAGGGCGGCCTCGGCGACGATGCCGAAGAGGCCCAGGCAGGCGAAGACGGCGAAGCCGGTGTAAACGCGGTGGAACTGCCGCACCCCCGCCCCGACGCCGCCGAACAGCATGCAGGCGGCCAGGAAGAGCGCCACGCTGCGCTCCAGGCTCACGTCCACGGTCGCGGCCTGCTCCGCGGCCTGGCCGGGCCAGCCCACCCGCCGCCACGTGCCCTGGACGTCGCGGACCAGGATGCCGTCCAGGCCGTTCGCGACGACCACGACGTGCCCGCCGGGCCGGGGCACCGCGGCCAGGCCCATCGAGTGCCGGTCGTGGCTGCCGGAGTAGGTCCTGCGCAGCCGCTCGCGGTCGTCGTCGGACGTGGTCCACGACGGCCGCCACGAGTCGCCGCCGTCGTCGGACTGCTGTACGGCCATCCGGCCGGGAACCACCCGGTAGCACCGGGTCGCCTGCATGGGCACGCACGCGGCGCTCTGCGGGCGCCTGGGCTCGTCCGCCGTCGCCCGATCGCTCTCCGACCACGTGGCTCCGCCGTCGCGGGAGATCTGGTCCTGGCCGCCCGAGACGTGGACGACGATCCGGTCGCCGTCCACCTCCACAAATTCCGCGGCGGGCATGTGGACGGCCGACGTGGCGGCCACCGCCAGCACGGTCAGCGGCATCGCCGCGATGATCCGCCACTTGGGGGAGTGGGTGTGGAGGCTGCGCCCGCGTACCCACCAGGCCAGCGCGAGCGCCGGGAGGGCCAGCAGATCCGTGGGGTCGGCCAGGACGCGCGACGGGCCCGCCACGAGGGTCCAGACCTGGGAGGCGGCCTCAGCGCCCGTCTCCGTGGATTTCACGAGCGTGAACAGCGCCCCGGTGAGCAAGGTGGCCGCCAGATCGGCCCGCCGCCAGAAGAGCAGCGCCAGCAGGGCGGGCGCCACCATGAGGCCCGCCACGTCGCTGAGCTTGCCCGTGACGAACCCGGGCCAGGCCTGCTTCAGCAGGTGGTCGTTGACCAGCAGCACGAAGACCCCGGCGACGGTCACGGGGTGACATGACCACGCATACCTCATATAGAGGTCGATGTATCAGAGGGTCCGGCGGTTCAACGGCTGTGTGAGTCGAGTCACAGCCGTGACCAAGTCGACACATGCGAAGACCGGAGCCCGCTGGAATGCGAACCCCGGTCTCTCTCGCTGCTACAGGTCAGATGGCTCGGACCTGCGAGGCCTGCGGCCCCTTCTGGCCCTGCGTGATCTCGAACTCGACCCGCTGGCCGTCTTCAAGGCTGCGGTAGCCGTTGCCGACGATCTCGGAGAAGTGCACGAACACGTCCGGCGCACCGCCGTCCGGGGCGATGAAGCCGAAGCCCTTCTCGGCGTTGAACCACTTGACGGTTCCCTGAGCCATAAAAGCTCTCCCTCAGGATGTGAATCTATGGGACCCACACCTCGTGGATCCCGGTGTGTCGTACAGCAAGCACCCGGGGTGGCTCAGACAAAGTCATGCTGGTTTTCACTACGGGATCAGCTAATACAACGCCATCACATCTAACACCATTCTGGAGCGTTGGTGTTCCCGTCGCTAGGAAGATTTCTGTCAGGCGGCATCACCAGGCAAACTGGAACCTGTTATGCAGAGCCTTCCCACACCCCGTCTTGTGGCCACCGACCTCGACGGCACCGCGTTGCGGACCGACGGAACCGTGTCTCCCCGCACGGCCGCGGCCTTCGCCAAAGTCGAGGAAACGGGGGCTGCGCTGGTGTTCGTGACGGGGCGGCCGCCGCGCTGGATGGGCGGGGTCGCGGGTGCGGTGCGTCACCACGGGCTCGCCATCTGTGCGAACGGAGCGCTGATCTACGATCTCCATACCGAACGGATAGTGGAATCTCACCTGATCACGGTCGACGTACTCGAGGAAGTCGTGGCTCAGCTAAGAGCGAACGTGTCCGATCTCGCATTTTCGGTCGAGTATGAAGCCGGTTTTGCGCACGAGTCGGATTTCCTCCTCGGCGCCCTTGACAAGGCCAAGGGGACCGCCCGCGTCGACTCCCTTACCGCACGTCCGTGCGCCAAGCTGCTGGCCCTGCACCCGGGCATGGGCGCGGACGAACTCCAGGCCACCGTGCACGAGCTGGTGGGGCATCTGGTGACCGCCACCCACTCCAGCCGCAGAGGCCTGATCGAGATGAGCGCCCAAGGCGTCACGAAGGCCAGCGCCCTGGCGGCGCTGGCCGCACAGAACGAGATCAAACCCGCACAGACCGTGGCGTTCGGCGACATGCCAAACGACCTGCCCATGCTGAGCTGGGCAGGCACGTCGTACGCCGTCGCGAACGCGCATCCCGCCGTGCTGGCGGCGGTCGATCACGTGACCGCGACCAACGACGACGACGGCGTCGCGCAGGTGATCGAGAAGCTCTACAGGTAGGGGCCGGAACCACCGGGCGGCCGCGGCTGCGGCTCCTCACCGTGCGGCACCCCGGGCAGCGCCCTGCGCATCTGCTCAAGCTGGGCACGGGCGGCCATCTGCTGCGCGAACAGCGTGGTCTGGATGCCGTGGAACAACCCCTCGAGCCAGCCGACCAGCTGGGCGTGCGCGATGCGCAGCTCGGCCTCGCTCGGCGGCGTGCCGGTCTCGTCGGTGAACGGGAGCGACAGGCGCTCCAGCTCGTCGACCAGCTCCGGCGCCAGGCCGTCCTCGAGCTCCTTGATGGACGACTCGTGGATCTCCTTCAACCGCTTGCGGCTGGCCTCGTCGAGGGGGGCCGCGCGGACCTCCTCGAGAAGCTGCCTGATCATGCTGCCGATGCGCATCACCTTCGCGGGCTGCTCGACCAGGTTGGTGACCGACCGATCGTCCTCGCCGCTATCGCCCTGACCTTGGAAGTCGGGGCCCACCACCACGATGTGGGGGGTGTTGTTGTCCTCAGCATTCATAACTCTCACCGTACTAGCAGGATCTTGCCGACGTGCTCCCCCGAATCCAACATTCGGTGAGCTTCGGCGGCGTCCGCCATGGGCACCTCCGCGTGGACCACGGGACGCACCGCACCGGCCCCGACCAGCGGCCAGACGTTGTCGACGACGCTGCGTACGATCGCGCCCTTCTCCTCCACGGGACGCGAGCGCAGCGCCGTCGCGTGCACGGCCGCGCGCTTGGCGAGCAGGGCGCCCATGTCGAGTTCGGCCTTGCGGCCGCCCTGGAGCCCGATGATCACCAGCCGGCCGCCGGTGCGCAGCGCCTTGATGTTGCCCGCGAGGTATTTCGCGCCCATGATGTCGAGGATCACGTCGGCGCGTACTTTGTCCGCGAAGTCCTCCTCGCGATAGTTGATCACCTCGTCGGCGCCGAGCTCCTTGACCCGCTCGGCCTTCTCCGCCGAGCCGACGGTCGCGACCACGTGGGAGCCGAGCGCCTTGGCCAGCTGCACCGCGAACGTCCCGATCCCGCTCGCGCCGCCGTGCACGAGCAGCGTCTCGCCCCTGCGCAGCCGCCCGGTCATGAACACGTTGGACCAGACGGTGCAGGCCACCTCGGGCAGCCCGGCCGCCTCGCGCGGCGACACCCCGTCGGGCAGCGGCATGACCTGCTGCCAGGGCACGGCTACGCGCTCGGCGTAACCGCCGCCTCCGAGCAGCGCGCACACCGCGTCGCCGGCCTTGAACTGCTCGACGTCGGCGCCCACCTCGGCCACCACGCCCGACGCCTCCAGCCCCGGATAGGGGGACGATCCGGGCGGAGGGTCGTAGAACCCCTGACGTTGCAGGACATCGGCACGATTGACCGCCGACGCGGTCACGTCGATGAGCACGTCTCCGCGCCCTACTCCGGGATCGGGCACGTCGTGCCACTCCAGCACCTCGGGGCCGCCCGGCTCGGTGATCTCAATGGCTCGCATGCGAACCACGGTAGCCGGGCAAAGAAGTTGTGGGTTGGCGGGCTGCGCAGGAGTGGGTGGCGTTAATCTGCAAGGTATTTGCTGCCCCTTTAGACCCACCCGAGGGGGAACACGGTGGCAAGACACGATCGAGAAGAATCTCTCGAGGAACAGCTGGCCTGGCTCGACGCGATCAAGGAGACGGAGGAGACCCCCGTCTCTGTCAGCGCCTCGACTGCTTCTGCCGACGAGCCGGTCGCCTCGCCGTACCCCCAGGACCCGTGGCAGCTGGTGCCCCAGCAGCACGAGACGCCGACGCCGCCGCTGTTCCGCGCGGCCGTCGACTCCGTGTACGGCACGGCCGCGGCCGAGGACGTACCCGAAGGGGAGAGCGAGGCCGGGGAGTGGCTCGGCGAGGCCGGCGCCGCCAAGACGGAGGAGCCGGCGGCGCCGCCGGCGGACTACCCCTTCAACACCCCGCTGAAGCCGCTGCCGCGCCCCGACGACACCGAGACCTTCACGCTGTCGTTCGCGCCGCCGGAGACGGCCGGCAAGGACAGGACGGAGGAGCCGGCGGACGATCCGTGGCCCACGCCGACCGAGTGGCCGCCGCCCGCGGAGTCATCCGCGTCCCCGTCCCCGGCGCCGTCCACCCAGCCGTCCGCCCAGCAGGCCGAGGGATCGGCCGGGGAGGATCCGCTGGCGGACCGGCAGCCGGCCGCGGCTGAGGAGACCTCACGGTCGGAGGAGACCTCACGCGCGGAGAAGAAGGCGGAGGAGAAGGGGGAGGAGAAGCCGGCCGACGAGGAGAAGCCCGCCTGGGAGAGCACACTGCCCGGGAACGAGCCTCCGCAGTGGTCGGCCGGATCCGATGAGACCCTTCCCGGGAACGAGGCCCCGCGGTGGACCGGCTCCGACGAGACCCTGCCGAGGAACGAGCGCCCGCGGTGGACCGACTCCGGGCCCCAGTGGGCCGGCCCCGAGCGGCGGGCCGAGCCCGAGCAGCAGCCGGAGGACGGTGCGCAGCCCGACGAGCGCTCCCCGTGGGCCGAGCCGGTCCAGGAGGACCGTCCCCGGCACCAGGACCGTCCCATGCGGCTGGAGTACTCCCAGCGCCAGGACCGCCCGCCGCACGACGACCCGCTGAGCGACAGATCCCCGCACGACGGGCCACAGCGCGACACATCCCCGCACGGCGATCCGCTACGGGACGCCCCGCTGCACGGCGGGTCCGGGTACGGCCGGTCCCAGCACAGCGGTCCCCAGCACGGCGGATCCCAGCAGAGCGAGTCCCAGAACAGCGGTCCCCAGCACAGCGGTCCCCAGTACAGCGGTTCCCAGTACAGCGGTTCCCAGTACAGCGGTCCCCAGCACAGCGGTCCCCAGCACAGCGGTCCCCAGCACGGTGGGTCGCGCCAGGAGGGTCCGTGGCACGACGCCCCCCAGCGGGAGCGTCCCGCCGAGCAGGGAGGTTCGCCGTGGGCCGACCAGCCCGAGTGGCGCCCCGCGGACCGGGACATCCCGCCGGCGCCGCCGCGCCGCCGCCCCGCCCCGGCGCCCGTCTTCAGCGCCCCGCCCAGACCTCCGGTCACCGGCAGGCCGACCGCCGAGAGCCTCGACCCGGAGTCCCTGCTCCGCGGACGGCGTAACGCTCCCTCCAAGGGGTGGCGGCGCGTGGTGTACAAGGCGTCGGGAGGCTGGATCAAGCCGGGCGAACCCCCGGAGGTGCGCCGCCGCCGCGAGCTCGTCACCAGGGCCCGCACTCCGGTGACCGCCGGGCACCACCGCGTGGCCGTGCTGAGCCTCAAGGGCGGCGTGGGCAAGACCACGACCACGGTCGGACTGGGCGCCACCCTCGCCCAGATCCGCGGCGACCGTGTCATCGCCGTGGACGCCAACCCCGACAGGGGCACGCTCTCCGACAAGCTCGTCCTGGAGACCTCGGCGACCGTGCGTGACCTGCTCAACGAGCGCGACCAGGTCAAGCGCTACGTCGACATCAGGGCGTTCACCTCGCAGGCGCCCTCGCGGCTGGAGGTGCTCGCCTCCGACCGCGACCCGTCGGTCTCCGAGGCGTTCAGCGGCGGCGACTACCAGGCCGTCTCCCAGGTGCTGGAGAACTTCTACTCCATCTGCATCACCGACTGCGGCACCGGCCTGCTCCACTCCGCCATGGGCGGCGTGCTCGGGCTCGCCGACCAGATCGTGCTGGTCAGCTCCCCGTCCGTGGACGGCGCCAGGGCGGCGTCGGCGACGCTCGACTGGCTGGAGGCGCACCACTACGGCGATCTGGTGAAGAACGCCACCGTGGTGCTGTGCAGCGTCAGGCCGCGCTCGAAGTCGGCGGTCGACATCAAGAAGCTGGAGGCCCATTTCGCCGCCAGGTGCCGCGCGGTGGTCCGGGTGCCGTACGACCCGCATCTAGAGGAGGGCGCGGAGATCGACCTGGACCGGCTCCAGGAGACCACCAGGGACGCCTACCTGCAGCTCGCCGCCTGCGTGGGCGACGGCTTCGCGGGTCTCCCCGAGTGAGGCCGCGGAGGCCGGCATAGCGAGGCCGTAAGAACGCCGGAACGCCCTGGTCTGCTGCCCTGTGCGGGCGGACAATCGCTGCATGGCAGTCTCACCGGGAGGGCCAGGCTTCGCGATCTTCACCGTCTGCTGGCTCGCGTTCCAGGCGTTCGTCATGACCACGATCGGGACGAACGTCGGGGAACGGTCAGGTCCCGCGGCCGGTTTCGTGGCCTTCGCCGCGGCCGGGGTGCTCCTCGTCTCCGCCTATCTGGGCATCGTCTGGCTCGCGGGCGCGGTCATGCGAAAGAGCGGGCACAAGCAGCAGCGGCACGCCGAAGTGATGACTGAGAGCCGGGTCCGTTCGGAATTGGGATCGGCAACGGCCGCACCGCAACCGTCCACCCCCTGGAAGCGCGACGCCCATCAGTCACGCGAGACGGAATAGGCTCAGGCGACAGGTCGGGCAGAAGTGAGGTCGGTGGACGGGTGAGCAAGTCGTTCGTGCATCTGCACGTACACACTGAGTACAGCATGCTGGACGGGGCGGCCAAGATCAAACCGCTGTTCAAAGAGGCGGCGCGGCTTGATATGCCGGCCATCGCCATGTCGGATCACGGCAACATGTTCGGTGCGTACGAGTTCCAGAAGGTGGCGAAGGACAGCCCCGTCAAACCGATCATCGGCATCGAGGCCTACGTGGCGCCGGAGTCCCGGTTCTTCAAGAAACCGGTCTTCTGGGGTTCTCGTGCCGAGACCGGTGTCGCGGACGGCGAGGGCGGCAAGGACGTCTCCGGCGGCGGCCGGTTCACCCACATGACCATGTGGGCGAAAGACGCGGACGGGCTGCGCAACCTGTTCCGGCTGTCGTCGCTGGCGTCGGTCGAGGGTTACTACGGCAAGCCCCGCATGGACCAGGATCTGGTCGCGCAGCACGCGTCCGGGATCATCGCCACCACCGGCTGCCCGTCCGGCGCCGTACAGACGCGTTTGCGGCTCGGCCAGTACGACGAGGCCGTCAGGGTCGCCGGCGAATACCAGGAGATCTTCGGCAAGGAGAACTACTTCCTGGAGTTGATGGACCACGGCATCGACATCGAGCGGGAGGTGCGGGCCGACCTGCTGCGGCTGGCCAAGCAGCTCGACATCCCGCTGCTGGTCACCAACGACTCCCACTACGTCACCGAGGACCAGGCCGACGCCCACGACAGCCTCCTGTGCGTCGGCGTCGGCAAGAACAAGGACGACCCGAACCGGTTCCGGTTCAACGGCTCCGGCTACTACCTCAAGCCGGCCGACGAGATGTACGCGCTGTTCCCCGAACTGCCGCAGGCGTGCGACAACACGCTGCTGGTCGCCGAGATGGTCGGCGACTACAGCGACGTGTTCGCCCAGGTGGATCGCATGCCTGACTATCCCGACGTGCCCGAGGGCGAGACGCAGGAGTCGTGGCTTCGTCAGGAGGTGGAGCGCGGCCTGGAGATGCGGTACGGCACCCCCGTCCCCGCCGAGGTGATGGAGCGGTACGAGACCGAGATGAAGGTCATCGGGCCGATGGGCTTCTCCTCCTACTTCCTCGTGGTGGCCGACATCTGCCGATACGCGCGGGACAACGGCATCCCGGTGGGTCCCGGTCGCGGCAGCGCCACCGGATCGATCGTCGCCTACGCCACGCGGATCACGGAGCTCGATCCGCTGGAGCACGGCCTGCTGTTCGAGCGGTTCCTGAATCCGGAGCGGATCAACCCGCCGGACGTCGACCTCGACTTCGACGACCGCCACCGGGACCGGATGGTCAACTACGTCACCGACAAGTACGGCAGCGCGATGACCGCGCAGGTCAACACGTTCGGCACGATCAAGGCCAAGGCCGCCGTCAAGGACGCGTCCCGCATTCTCGGCTACCCGTTCGCCGTCGGTGACAAGATCACCAAGGCGATGCCGCCGGACGTCATGGGCAAGGGCGTCCCCCTGGCGGACATGTTCAACGAGGATCACCCGCGCTACAACGAGGGCGGTGAGATTCGCGCGCTGTACGAGAGCGACCCGGACGTGAAGAAGGTGATCGACACCGGCCGCGGCATCGAGGGACTGATCCGCGGCACCGGTGTGCACGCGGCCGCGGTCATCCTGTCGTCGGCGCCGCTGATGGACCTGATCCCCTTGCACCGGCGGGACAAAGACGGTGTGATCATCACCGGGTTCGACTACCCGTCGTGCGAAGACATGGGCCTGGTCAAGATGGACTTCCTGGGGCTGCGCAACCTGGGCATCATCGACCACGCCATCAAGATCATCGAGCAGAACCGGGGCATCACGCTCGACACCCTGACCATCCCGCTCGACGACGCGAAGACCTACCAGCTCATGGCGCGCGGGGACACCCTGGGCGTGTTCCAGCTCGACGGCGGCCCGATGCGCCAGCTCCTGAAACTGATGGAGCCGACCCGGTTCGAGGACATCGCCGCCGTGCTCGCCCTGTACCGGCCGGGCCCGATGGCGGCCAACGCGCACACCAACTACGCGCACAGGAAGAACGCCCGGCAGGACATCGAGCCCATCCACCCGGAGCTGAAGGACGCCCTGGACCCGATCCTGGGCCCGACGTTCCACCTGCTCGTCTACCAGGAGCAGATCATGGCCGTCGCGCGGGAGCTGGCCGGCTACACCCTGGGCGGCGCCGACCTGCTGCGTCGCGCCATGGGCAAGAAGAAGAAAGAGATCCTGGACGCGGAGTTCGCCAACTTCCAGAAGGGCATGCGCGCCAACGGCTACAGCGACGACGCCATCCAGGCCCTGTGGGACGTCATGCTGCCGTTCTCCGGCTACGCCTTCAACAAGTCCCACACCGCCGGGTACGGCCTGGTCGCCTACTGGACCGCGTACCTGAAGGCCAACTACCCCGCCGAGTACATGGCCGCCCTGCTGACCTCCGTGGGAGACGACAAGGACAAGGCGGCCGTCTACCTCGCCGAGTGCCGCAAAATGGGCATCCAGGTCCTGCCCCCGGACGTCAACGACAGCCAGCTCGACTTCGTCGCGGTCGGCGACACCCAGGTGCGGTTCGGCATGGGCGCGGTTCGCAACGTCGGCGAGAACGTCGTCGACGCGATCGTGAAGGCCCGTAAGGAGAAGGGCCTCTACCAGGACTTCAACGACTTCCTCGGCAAGATCCCGCTGACCGCCTGCAACAAGCGGGTCATCGAGTCGTTGATCAAGGCAGGGGCGTTCGACTCGCGCGACCACCCGCGCAAGGGCCTGCTCATGGTTCACGAACAGGCCGTCGACCAGGTCAGCGGCATCAAGAAGCAGGAGGCGCACGGCCAGGACTCACTGTTCGGCGGCCTGGCCGACGCGGGCGCCGACGAGGTGTTCACCGTCACGGTCCCCGACATGGAGTGGGACAAGAAGACGAAGCTCGACTTCGAGCGGGAGATGCTCGGCCTGTACGTCTCCGACCATCCCCTGGCCGGCACCGAACGGATCCTGGCCAGGAACCGCGACACCACGATCGCCGACCTGCTCGAGTCCGGCCGCGACGACCGCGGCGACATCGCCGTGTGCGGCCTCGTCACCAAGGTGGACAAGAGAGTCAACAAGGCCGGCAATCTCTGGGCGATCGCCACGGTCGAGGACATGGACGCCGCCGTCGAGTGCCTGTTCTTCCCCAAGAGCTACGTGCTGTACGCCGACTCGCTGCGCGAGGACATCGTGGTGGCCGTCCGTGGCCAGATCAACAACCGGGACGGCGCCATCAGCATCTTCGCGACGGATCTCACCCCGATCGACGTGTCCGGCGTCAACAGTGACGGCGCCCCGATCACCCTCCTGCTCAGGGAGGAACGCGTCACCCCGCAGTTGCTCGAAGAGCTCCGGCACGTGCTGAAGCTGCACGAGGGCAAGGTCCCGCTGCACATCAACCTGAAGCGCCCGGCCGGGAAGACCATGGTGCTGGCGGTGCCGGACTTCCCCGTCAACGCGGAGCCCAGCTTCGCCGCCGATGTGAAGGCGCTGCTGGGGCCGGAAGCAATCACGCTGTGAACCAGCGGGTGGATGTGGTGACGTCGGCAGAGCCGCCTGTGTGCCCGCGCTGCCGCGGTGAGGCGCTGCTGTGGGCCCGGGTCCCGTACGGGTGGGCCAACAGGGAAGGCGGGCGGGTGGCTGGGCGCACGGGGGTGGTGCTGTGCCCGGCGTGCGACGCGCAGGCGCCGAACGCGGCCGCGCTGATCACCTGGTTCCATGTCCACGGCCAGGCCGACGACGAGGACGAGGAGTTCGTGCGCCTGCTGGTGGGGTGGGCCACCAGCGTGTCCGTGCCGCCGCTGGACGAGCACGCGCCGGAGGCCGAGATCGAGCGGTGGCTGCGCGGGGACCTGTAGTGACACGGCTCGCCCCGCCGGCCGGACGACCCGGCGGGGCGGCCCTCAACGGCACTTCAGCAGCTCTGAAGCGTGGCGGAGGGTGTGGGATTCGAACCCACGAGGCCATCGCTGACCTGGCCGCTTTCAAGGCGGCTGCACTCGTCCACTATGCGAACCCTCCCGTGCGGAAACCACGATAGCGGCTGTGGTGGCAGGGGTGTACGTTCAGGAGGTGGCGGATCTCGACGTCGAGGTGGAGCGCGGGCGGTGCCGCGCGCTGGTGCGGCTCGACGGTGACCTCGACAAGCTCACGGCGCCGCTGCTCAAGGAGTGGCTGGTCAAGCTCTACACCGAGGGCTTCGTGCAGGTCGTCATCGACACCTCCAGGCTCGAGTTCTGTGACTCCAGCGGGTTGTGGGTGCTGGTGGAGCACCGGCGCAGGGTGGCCGAGCACGCCGGGTCGTTACGGCTCGTCGGGGTGCACGGCGTGCTGCAGCGGGTGCTCGACGTGACGCGCCTCGGTGCCGCCTTCGACAGCGTCGCGTCCGCCGACTGCTGACCCGCCCGCACCTGCCTCGCATGCCCGGGCCACCCGCGGGCCCTACGCGCCGAGCTGGGCCAGCAGCCACTTCGGGCCCATGGTCTCGGCCCCCAGCGCGCCGACCCGCTCCTTCAGCTCTCGGTCGGCGGTGACGACGACCACGCGCTCCCACGGCCTGGCCCTGCGTACGACGTCGACGATCGCGTCGTCGCCGCTGCCGGTGGCGGCGACCACCTGGATGCCCGGGACGTCCGGCGCGTTCCTCGCCGCGCCCTCGACGACGGCCACCATCCTGGGGAACCACTGGGCCAGCACCGGATGCGCCAGACGGCGCCGGGAGACGTCCTGGAGCAGGCGGGTCGCCGCGCCGAGCCGGTCGTGCCACCAGCCGTGCTCGGCCCGCGCGCCGACGATGTTGGCCACGTCGAGGACGATGATCTCGGGCTTGATCGCCGCCTGCACCTCGCCCCAGGTCGCGGCGAAGCCCGGATGGAGGTTCCTGCCGGTGACCTCGGGCAGCGGCAGCCAGCGCAGCTCGTCGCTCTCGGCGTTGGCGGGCGCCGCGGCCAGCAGCTCGGCCGACTCGGCGATCACCGTCTCGAACACCCACCCGCCGTGGTCGTCGAGGTAGACGCCCTGCACGCGGAGCGCGTCGCCGGCGAGCGCGGCCTCCTCGCGGGCCTCGCGCAGCGCGCTGGTGACGGCGTCCTCGTGGCTGTCGCGGGCTCCGCCCGGCAGGCCCCACGTGCCGCCGTGGTGGCTCCACACGGCGCGTTTCTGCATGAGCACGTGCGGGACGCCGCGGTCGTCATGGTGTACGACGAGAAGCCCCGACGCGCCGTGGATGCCCCAGTGGCGGTGCCCCAGGGCGCATTCGGTCCAGCCGTCGCCGTCTCTGGCCGTCATGGCGTGATGCTCAGCCTCCGCCCTTGGAGAAATGCTGGTAGTCCTTGGTGCCCGACCAGTAGCCGCCCCACTCCCAGCCGACCCGGGCGAACGCCTTGACGACCTTGTCACCAGGATTTATCACACCTTTACCCTTGGTCGGGCGCTCAGTGAACTTTTTCGCATTTTGGTGTGCAGTGTTGCCACTTGCGGTGACATAGGGGTTCTCGCGGGGATTGATGTCTATCGCTTCCCCATAGGCGTGATTGGACCAGTTGCTCGATCCGGTGGCCCGGCGGCAGTTGAAGGCCGAGGTGTTGTCGGCGTCGATCGAGTCGTAGTCGTCCGCTTTGTACGCGTCGACCAGCTTCATCTGCCGGATCGGCCAGCGCCAGTCGTACAACTTCTCGAAGACCGTCTCGATGTCGTCGGTGACCGTCTTGCGCACCACCAGCTCCCCGGTGTGCGGCTTGTCGTCGAACCCCCAGTACGTCAGCGTGACCAGCCGCAGGTCGCGGTAGGAGACCGGGCAGCCGGCCTGCCATGAGTACGGCAGCCGGTCGCGGGTGACCCGGGAGACCTTGGAGCTGAACGGCGGCGGGCCCGCCGGCTTCGACGTGGGCGTGACGGCCACGGGCCTGGGCGTCTCGTGTGCCGGATCGGACGCGGGAGGGACGGGAACGGAGGTCGTGGGCGACGCGCCCTGCTCCTGAGCTCCACACGAAACGGACGCGAGCACCACGAACGCCATGGCGGCAGTACGTTTCATCTGGCCACCATATGCGACGTCGGAGCAGGTCAGGGGACGACCAGCACCGTACGGCGAGCCCGTTTGGCCAGCTTGGCCGCGACCGAGCCGCCCAGGCGGGAGCGCGAGCGGCCCACCACGATGGCGTCGGCCCGGTAGGCGCCCGCCAGCGTCTCCAGCTCGCGCGCCGCGTCACCGCGCACGCTGACGAACCGCCAGGGGACGCCCGCGCCCTTCAGTTCGTCCCTGAGGTCCTCGGTCAGGTCGGCCGCCGCGTCGGGGATGACGGGCGACCCGGCGAAGAACCACAGTGACGGGCTGTAGAGCGACTCCACGAAGGCGACGACGAGCGCGGCGTCGTCTCTCCGGGCGAGCCCGGCCGCGTACGCGAGCGCGTTGCGGCTCGGGCCCGATCCGTCGTATCCCACGACGAGAAGGCCGGCGCCGTCCTTGCCGATCTCGAACCGCCCTGCGGGGAGCCGGCCTTCCAACGGCTCCCAGTGGGGGTCCGTGCCACTGCCGAACACGGCTTGTCTCTCGTCAGGCGTCGGCGTGCTTGCCGCGGCGGGTCAGCTCGCGCAGCGCGTCGGCCGCGTAGATCACGAGGGACACGAACGAGAGCGCGGCGATCGAGCCGCCGAGCCACAGGTCGTTGACGGTCGCGTCCGCGTAGGCCGCGCCGCGTGGCTGGTAGCCGACCACGAAGGGGGCCGCGACGAGCCACAGGCCGCCGAGGAACAACAGGACGAGGGCGGATACGCCCAGCTTGGCCTTCAACGGTTCTCCTCCACTCCCACCAGGGATCCCTTGCCGTTCGGGCGGTGGTCGCCGCTCGAACGCGGGGTGTTGGTCAAGTCCTCGCGCAACGCCTCGACGAGGGGGGCGAGCAGGGTGGCCAGCTCCGCGGACGACGCCTGCGGCGCGGGGGCGGGCACCGGCTCGGGCACCGGCTCGGGGACGCGCCGCCTCACCTCCACCAGGCCGCGCGCCACCAGGTCCGCGTGGATGGCCAGCACGAACGCGATCGTGCCCGCCAGCCCCACGACGGCCACGCCGAGGCCGGTGAAGAACTCGGACCGGGTGGCGTCCGTCCAGTCGCCCGTCTCCGGCTGGGTGCCGAGGGCGAAAGGCGCGATCATCAGCCACAGCCCGGCCAGGGCGGCCAGGGCGGCCGTGACGGCGCCGACAAACTTGCGAATCATTGCGAGATTCCTCCCGTTACAAGGTCTTTCTGCGGTGGCGCGGCCTGCGCGATCAGGGCGCGTGAGGTGGGCCGCAACACGTCCTGGGCGACCGACCTGGCCCGTTCCCGCTCGGAGCGGCCGTCCGGCGGCGCCATCCTCGCGACCGCGGTGAGCAGCGCGGAGCGCTCGCCGTTCGTCCGCTCGATACGCTGGGCCACGAGCTCCAGCAGCAGCCCGGCCAGCACCAGGTCGTCCTTGCTGAGCGGCTTGGGGTCGGGCGGCGCCGCCATGGTCGACCCGCGCAGCGGCAGCTCCTTGAGGAAGATCGTGGCCACGAACCCGAGCAGGGCGATGGGCACGCCCACCATGAACACGGTTTCCAGGCCGCGCGTGAACGACTCCAGCACGATGTGTCTGATCGGCTCGGGCAGCCGCTGGATGGCGTCGGGGCTGCCGAGCTTGACCTCGGAGCCGCCGGGCAGCGCGATGTGCGCGGCCCGCAGCATCTCGGCCATCTCGTCCTTGAGCCGGTTGGTCAGGATCGCGCCGAACGCGGCCACGCCGACTGCGCCGCCCAGCGAGCGGAAGAACGAGACACCCGACGTGGTGGAGGCCATGTCACGCGGCTCGGAGCCGTTCTGGGCGGCCAGGATCAGCATCTGCATGGACATGCCGAGCCCGGTGCCCAGCACCGCGACGTCGAACCCGATGAGCCACTCGCTGGAGTCGACGTGCAGCCTGGACAGCAGGAGCAGCCCGGCGGCCACCACCAGCAGGCCCGCGACAGGGAAGAGCTTCCACCTGCCGGTCTTGGTGACGATCTTCCCGGAGACCACGCCGGACACGAACAGCGCAGCCACCATGGGCAGCGTCATCAGACCGGAGTCCGTCGGGCTGAGGCCCTTGACGATCTGCAGATACTGCGGCAGGTAGATCATCGCGCCGAACATCGCCATGCCCACGAAGAGCGAGGCGAGGCTGGTGAGCACGAACGTACGGTTGCGGAACAGCCGCGGCGGCAGGATGGGGTCGCGCGCGGTCCGCTCGGACAGCACGGCGAGCGCCAGCATGAGCAGGCCGATCGCGGCGAGGAAATAGGTCCAGACCGAGTTCCACTCGAACTCGTTGCCGCCGAGCGTCAGCAGCAGCATGAGCGCGCTCGCGCTGGCCGTGATGGTCGTCGCGCCCCAGATGTCGACCGAGGTCTTCCGCTTGACGACCGGAAGTTTCAGCACCTTCTGGATCACCAGGAAGGACACGATGGCGAACGGCACGACCACGTAGAAGCACCAGCGCCAGCCCAGCCAGTCGGCGTCCACGATGAACCCGCCGAGCAGCGGCCCCGCGACCGTGGAGATGCCGAAGACCGCCCCCATGTAGCCGGAGTACCGGCCGCGCTCGCGGGGCGAGACGATGTCGCCGAGGATCACCTGGGACAGCGCCGACAGGCCGCCGACACCCAGGCCCTGCACGGCCCGCGCCGCGATGAGCTGCCCCATGTCCTGGGACATCCCGGCGACGGCCGATGCGGCGACGAACAATCCCAGCGCGGTCTGGAAGAGCAGCTTGCGCCCGAACAGGTCGGACAGTTTCCCCCACAACGGCGTGGACACCGTCATCGTCAGCATGGTCGCGCTCGCGACCCACGAGTACTGGTCCTGACCGCCGAGTTCCCCCACGATCGTCGGCAGCGCGGTGCCCACCACGGAAGTCGAGATCATCGACGTGAGCATCGCGAGCATCAGCCCGGACATGATCTCGAGAATTTCGCGGTGGGTGTACTGCCGCTTCGTGGAGGTCGCGGTATGTGCCTGGGCTACCAAGACACCACATCCCCCTTGAAAACGTCCTTACCCGGTGGAGTATACGCCCGTTTACTAGCCGCGCGGCAAGTGGGTCGTCGCCCACGCGCCGCCGACTAGAGTTCTGGTATGGACGCCCAGGCAACGGAGGCGGGAGCCAGGCCGCGCGACCGGGAGGCCACGCGCGAGCGCATCTTGCAGGCGGCCCGCACCTTGTTCGGTGAGCACGGCTACGAGACGGTGACCGTACGCATGATCGCCGCGGCGGCCGAGGCCAACGTCGCCCTGGTGGGCCGCTATTTCGGCTCCAAGGCCGGGCTCTTCGACGCCGTCCTGCAGGGCGAGCCGACGCTCGGCAACCTGTTCGAGGGAGACGCGGAAGCCCTGCCGCGCCGGCTGGCCGAATACGCCGCCGAGCGCATGCGGCGACCGCCGGACAGCCCGATCCTGCGGGCGCTCGAACGTTCCGCGGCCCACCCCGAGGTGCGGGCCGTGGCCCGTGAGCGCCTCATCACCGCCGTGCTCAATCCCATCGTCGAGCACCTCGACGGTCCCGACGCGCTGGTCAGGGCTCGCATGGCCACCGCAGTCTTCCTGGGCATCGGCGCCACCCGCCGCCGCCTCGGCCCGCAGGAGCCCACGCCGGCCGACGTCGACCGCCTCACCGCGGTCTTCGAGGCGTGCCTGGCCGGCTGAAAGTTTCAGCTCCCGAGGCGGCTCTGGCCTGGGGTTATGGCGTGATGATCGATCCGATGTCTTGGTGCGGGCGGGGATGGCTACCTACGATCCGGAGTGCCGGTGGGAGCGCTCCCACACGACGGACGGAGTAAAACCCATGTCTCGCAGGAAGCCCCTGTTGGCGGTGCTCCTCGCCGCGGCCGCCACGGCCGCCGCGGGGGCGGTCGTCCTCTCCTCGTCCACAGCCAGGGCCGCCGACTCCGCTTTCTACGTGGATCCCCAGACGAACGCCGCCGAATGGGTGGCCGCCAACCCGGGCGACAGCCGTACGCCCGTGATCAGGGACCGGATCGCCGCCGTGCCGCAGGGCAGGTGGTTCGCCACGTACAACCCCTCGACCGTGCGCGGCCAGGTCGACGCGTACGTCGGCGCGGCAGCGGCGGCGGGCAAGAACCCCATCATGGTCGTGTACGCCATGCCGAACCGCGACTGCGGCGGCGCCAGCGCGGGCGGCGCCCCCGACCACGCCGCCTACCGGGGCTGGATCGACGAGATCGCCGCCGGGCTCGGCGGCCGGCCCGCGACCATCGTGCTGGAGCCCGACGCGCTGGCGATCATGTCCAACTGCATGAACTCCTCCGAGCAGGCCGAGGTCCAGGCCTCCATGGCGTACGCGGGCAAGAAGTTCAGGGCCACGTCGTCGCAGGCCAAGGTGTACTTCGACGTCGGGCACGACGCCTGGCTGTCCGCCTCGGAGGCCGCGGCCAGGCTGAACGGCGCCGACGTTGCCGGCAGCGCCGACGGCATCGCGGTCAACACCTCCAACTACCGGTCCACGCCCGGCCTGGTGTCGTACGCGAAGAGCGTGATCGCGGCGACCGGCGTGTCCGGGCTGAAGGCGGTCATCGACACCAGCCGCAACGGCAACGGCCCTTCCGGCAGCGAGTGGTGCGACCCGCCAGGACGCGCGACGGGCATCTGGAGCACCACGGACACGGGTGACGCGGCCATCGCCGCCTTCCTGTGGGTCAAGCCGCCCGGCGAGGCCGACGGGTGCATCGCGGCCGCCGGGCAGTTCGTGCCGCAGCGGGCGTACGACCTGGCCATGGCCGCGCCCTCGCCCACGGTCAGCCCCACGGTCACGCCGACCGTGACACCCACCGTGACCCCCACGGCAGGCCCCGGCGGGTGCACGGCGACGTACAAGGTGACGAGCGAGTGGCAGGGCGGCTTCCAGGGCGAGGTCACCGTCACGAACACGGGCTCGTCCCCGCTCGGCGGCTGGCAGGTCGGCTGGACGTTCCCCGACGGGCAGACGATCTCGCAACTCTGGAACGGCACCCTGTCCGGCGGCGGCGGCTCCGTCTCCGTCACCAACCTCGGCTGGAACGGCGCCGTGGCGGCGGGCGGCAGCACCACGTTCGGCTTCCTCGCCGCTCACAGCGGTCAGAACGGCACGCCGTCCGGCCTCACCTGCACCGCTTCCTGATCGATCGCCGGGCCCCGCCGGGGCCCGGCGAAATATCCGCGTCCCGCACGATGTTGCACAGAGCCATCCGCACTCCTCGAAAGGCGCGTACCCATGGCTCTGCCGCTGTCCATTCTTGATCTAGCGCACATCGGCGAGGGCGAGACGGCGCGCGACAGCTTCACCGCGAGCGTGGCGCTCGCCCAGCGCGCGGAAGAGCTCGGCTACAAGCGCATCTGGTACGCCGAGCACCACAACATGCCGAGCATCGCCTCCTCGGCGACGAGCGTGCTGATCGCCCACGTCGCCGCGCACACCAGCACCATCCGCCTCGGCGCGGGCGGCGTCATGCTCCCCAACCACGCGCCGCTGACCATCGCCGAGCAGTTCGGCACCCTGGAGACCCTCCACCCCGGGCGCATCGACCTCGGCCTCGGCCGGGCGCCGGGCAGCGACCAGCAGACCATGCGCGCCCTGCGCCGCAGCCCCGCCTCCGCCGATTCGTTCCCGCAGGACGTGCTCGAACTGCAGGGCTACCTGACGGGCGAGTCCCGCATCCCCGGCGTCGACGCCACCCCCGGCAAGGGCACCGACGTGCCGCTCTACATCCTCGGCTCCTCCCTGTTCGGCGCCCAGCTCGCGGCGGCCCTCGGCCTGCCGTACGCGTTCGCCTCGCACTTCGCGCCCAACGCGCTGGAGGAGGCCGTGGCCGTCTACCGGCGCGACTTCAAGCCGTCCGCGCAGCTCGACCGGCCGCACGTCATCGCGGCGCTCAACGTGATCGCCGCCGAGACGACGGAGGAGGCCGAGGAGCAGTTCCTGGCCTCCAAGCGGCTCAGGGTGACCCGGTTCCTCGGCCGGGGGCGCACGTTCACGCAGGAGGAGGCCGACATGATCCTGGAGTCGCCGGCCGGGCAGCAGATCGTGCAGATGGCCAAATACTCCGCCGTCGGCAACCCGGCCGAGGTCGAGGCTTACGTCGCCCGCTTCGCCGAGCACGCCCGGGCCGACGAGCTGATCGTCGCCTTCGCGGCCGTCGACAGGAAGGCCTGGATGCGCTCGGCCGAGCTCCTGGCGGAGGCCCACGGCCTGCGCGCCTGAGCGATCGGGGTCAGTCGGCGACGAGGCGCATCCTGCGGCCTTCGCGCTCGCGCTGCCGCCGCACCACGTACGTGCCCGGCGCGCACCCCGTTCCTCCATGCTCGGGGTGCAGCAGGTAGACGGTGGCCTGCGCCTGGAACATGCCGATCGCCAGCCGGTCGGAGTCCAGCACCTGGTCCGTCCACAGGCACGTGCCGGGGTCGGCGACGAGCGTGTGCGGGTTGCCGCCGGCCTCGCCGCGCAGCAGCTCGACGCCCGCCGACGGCACCGGCTCCCACCTGGCGCCGGGCCGGGCCCTGACGGAGCCGGCGACCATCGCGAGCGGGATGACGATCAGGTCGCCCTGGGCCTGGAGGCCGTCGACGACGGGGATGCGGACCGACTGCTCGAGGTGGTCGAGCACGGTGAGCCCGGTCCGCCGGGTCAGGGAAGCAAGAGTCACGTTCATGGTCATCACCTCAGGTTCTGCGCTGGAGTCCGGAGTAGTGCTCGGCGGACAGCCCGTAGGTCCAGCCGGCGGCGGCGATCGGATCGTCGAAGGCCGGCACGGTGAGCCCGTAGCGGCGCCGGTGGCCGTCGCGTTCGACGGATCCGTTGACGGCGAGGAGCACCCTCGTTCCCCCTCGCATGTCGTAGAGCTGCAGCTCGCAGCCCGGATTGCCGGGGTCGGGCGCGGCGGCGACGAGCCGCAGCCTGGCCTTCTCGACGTACGAGGCCCAGCCCATGTGCTCGATCGCGCACCGCCTGACCTCCACGTTCGGCTCGTCCGCGATCCGCCGCACGCTCGGATCCGTGATCACCCAGGCGGGCACCGGCATGCCGTGCCAGGCGTGCAGGTCCCAGCCGTCCGCGTACCGCACGGCCGGGCCGTCCGCGCAGTGCGGCCGGACCTCGCCGTTCTCGCCCCACACCTCGGTGTGCAGGGCGACGGGACGTTCGGAGACCACGCACGTGTCCTCCCTGGGCCACCACCAGCCGCACGACGTGGTCGCGGCCGTCCACAGGTCGAGACGGCGCAGCTGCTCGCCGGTGAAGACCGCGCCGGCGGCACGGCGCAGCGCGTCGTACTCGGCGATCCAGGAGACGTACAGCGTGTCGTACCAGACGCGCCGGAGCACCGGCGACTCGTGCGCCGCGTTCAACGCCGGGACGAGGGTGCTGGTGACGGACCGCTGGAGCGGGAAGAACGTCGTACGGCGGATGACCTGGTCGAGCGGCTGCTGACGCTGTCTGGTCCGTGCGTCGAGCTCGTGGCGCAGCGTGCTCGCCAGCGTGGACAGCCGTCCGGGCACGGGCCACTCGGCCAGGCGGTCGACGGTCTCCCAGGCGCGGGTCCCCGGCGGCACGGTCGCCAGGCCCTTGGCGGGCGACGAGACCCAGTGGAAACGGGGTGGGGGCAGGCCGATCAGGCGGTAGAGCCCTGAGATGGCGGCCTCTGCGGCCGGACGGTCGGCGGGCCGCGTCGACAACGCCCGGCCCAGCCATGTTTCGCGGATTGCGGCAGCTTCCCGCTGCACGTGGACGCTCACCGGATGCGGGTGGCGTCGTCCTTTCTCACGATCATGGATGAATAGTGACAGATCGGCGTCGGCCGTGTCCAGCGGCTAGCGGGCCTGGCCCCGCTCCTCGGTCGTCGCGAGGGTGGAGGTGCCGCCATCGGGTAGCTCGCGGTGGGTGAAGATGTCGATCAGCGCCTGCACGGGCATGTCGGCCTCGGTGTGGTGGCGGAATCTCAGGCCGGGCTCGATGTGGTAGTGGTTGCGGCGGCCGACCCTGTTGCGCTGGATGTAGCCGGCCCCCTCCAGGTCGGAGACGATGCTCTGGGCCGCGCGCTCGGTGATGCCGATCGATGCGGCGATGTCACGGACCCGCACTTGCGGGTCGACGGCGATCGCCAGGAGCACCCGGGCATGGTTGGTCAGGAACGTCCATGCTGTGCGACGCGTGCCCTCGTTGTCCATCCCCGTGCGGCTCCTCCCGGCGTTGAGCTGACCAGCAGTATACGGTGACCTGCAGCTCGTTGCGCGAAGTTTGATTGCCGAAAAGCTATTCCGGTATTGTTCTTACTAGTTTACCGTAGAGGTGTCCAGCCGCCCAGGTTTGGACCCCGTGAGGATCAGGGGGGATGCGATGTCGCACGCGAGGCATACCGTCAAGCCGCGACCGGCTTACGGATCGCGTCGCCCGACGAGCGCGGCTCGGCACGTGCGCCGAGACCGTCACACGACGACACCCGACACCTTGTGCGCCGACGAGGGCGACATGGTGTTGTCAGCGCCTCCGCCCACGCCGGAGCACCTGTTGTACGTGGATGACATCCTGCAGGTCACCTGCACCGTCAAAGCCGGGCCCTCCGTGATCAATCTCATCGGTGAGATCGACTCCAGCAACAGCGGAGAGGTCCTGCGCACGCTGACCGAGGCCCGCTACATCGACGATCAACTGATCATCGACGTCAGCGGCGTCACCTTCGCCGACGTGTCGGCCGTCCGGGCCCTGCAGTCCTTCGCCTCCGGCGGCTCAGCCACCATCCGCAACGCTCAGCCGCAGCTGAACCGCCTGGCGGGACTGCTCGGCCTGACCCTTTTCGACTGACGACCCGCCCCCGTTCCTGCGGGGGCGGGTCAGTCCAGGCAGAAGTCGTTGCCCTCGGGGTCGGTCATCACGATGAAGCCGGCGCTCATCGGGAGATCGGGTTCGTGGCGGCGGACCCGCGTCGCGCCCAACGCGACGAGCCGGTCGCACTCGGCCTCCAGCGCCGCCATCCGCTCGTCTCCCTCCAGTCCCGGAGCCGCGCGGACGTCGAGGTGAACGCGGTTCTTGGCCACTTTGTCCTCCGGCACCCGCTGGAAGAACAGCCGCGGGCCCGGCCCGTCGGGATCCTCGACGGCCGACGCCATGTTGCGCTGGTCCTCCGGCACGCCGGCCCGCGCGAGGAAGTCGTCCCACGCGGCCAGCGGGTCGGCTCCCTCGGGCACGTCGACCCCGGGAGGGCCGGGATGGACGTAACCCAGCACGTCACGCCAGAAGGTCGACAGCGCCTTCGGGTCGTGGGCGTCGAAGGTGACCTGGATCTCGCGGCTCATCGGGTCGCTCCGTTCGCGGTGGCCTGCGTGCGCAGGTAGAGGTCGCGCAGCAGGCAGACCTCCGACAGGTGGTGGATCAGCTCCCGGTGGATGTGCAGCACCAGGTCGGCCATGGGCGCGTCGGGGTAGGGCTCCTTGTCGCCGACCGGGACCAGGAGCCCGTCCTCGCCGAGGCCGCGCACCCCGGCCAGCCAGACGTCGAGCTGGGTCTCGAGCTGGTCGAGCGCGGTGGCCGCGCCGCCGGCGTACTCCCAGGTCTCGTACGACGCCGGCGGCGCGCCGAAGTGCGCCGCGTTGCGCATGGCGAGCACGCCGACGATGACGTGGCCGAGTCGCCAGGCGATCGTGGTGAAGGGCGCGGGGGACGGCTCGGGAAAGGCGTAGTCGATCGTGAAATTCCCGGCGCCGGCCTGCACGGGCGCCGTCGAAGTGCCGCGGGGCCGCACGCTCCAGGCGTCCGGCACCGGTGACCAGAGGTATTCGTCGTCGGTGAGGCCGTCGAATCGGGGCCTGAGGTGATGGTTCCAATGCCACTCCGCCTGCTCGCGCAGCGTGCGGTTCCAGTCGAGTGCTTCTCTGTCCATGAAGTCACTGTCCCCTCTCCAGCGGACAGGATCGGTCCGCTATCTGGCAGGGTGGACACATGGACGTGGCGAACGGTGCGGAGCGGGGGACGACCGAGCGGGTGCTCACCCTGCTCGGGCTGCTGCAGCAGCGCCAGGTCTGGACCGGCCCCGAGCTCGCCGACCGGCTGGGGGTCACGCCGCGCACCGTACGCCGTGACGTCGAGCGGCTGCGCACGCTCGGCTACCCGGTGCACGCCACCCAGGGCGTCGGCGGCGGTTACCGCCTGGGCCGCGGGCAGGACCTGCCGCCGCTCCTTCTCGACGACCAGGAGGCCATCGCCACCGCGGTCTCGCTGCTCGCCGGCGCGGGCGGCGCGGTCGCCGGCGCCGGCGACGCCGCGCTGCGGGCGCTGACCAAGCTCGACCGGGTGCTGCCCACCCGGCTGCGGCACGAGATCCGCGCCCTGTCCGGCTCGGTCGAGTCGTTCGGCGGAGGCCGCACGCCGGTCGACCCCGAGGTGCTCATGACTTTGGCCCGGGCCTGCCGCGACGAGGTCGAGGCCGGCTTCGACTACCCGTCAGGCGACGAGGTGCGACGGCGGCGGGTCGAGCCCTACCGCCTCGTCGCCTCCGACCGGCGCTGGTACCTCCTCGCCTACGACCTCGACCGCGACGGCTGGCGCAGCTTCCGCGTCGACCGGATGATCGACGTGACGGCCCGGACCTGGCGCTTCCGCCCGCGCCGGGCGCCCGACGCGGCGGCGTACGTGCAGGAAAGCGTGGCGAGCCGGGTCTACCCGCACCAGGCGCGCTTCCTCGTGCACGCCCCGGCCGGCACGGTTCGCGCGCAGGTCCCGCCGTCGGCGGCCGTGGTGCGACCGCGCGGAGCCGGGCAGTGCGAGGTGCTCAGCGGCGCCGGCAACCTCGACCTCGTGCTCATGCACGTGCTCCTGCTGGGGCACGGCTTCGAGGTGCTCGACCCTCCGGAGCTCGGCAGGCGCTGCCGCGAGCTGGCGGAGAGGCTGCTCGCGGCAGGCACGGCCGACGCCGGACCGGTGTGATCACCCCCACTGGCCGGGCTGGTAGGCGCCGGCGGGCTGCTGGGTGATGATGTTCAGCCGGTTGACGGTGTTCATGATGGCGACGAGGGACACCAGAGCGGCGAGCTGGTCCTCGTCGTAGTGCTTGGCGGCGTTCGCCCAGGCCTCGTCGGTGACGCCGCCGGCCGCGTCGGCGACGCGGGTGCCCTGCTCGGCCAGCTCCAGCGCGGCCCGCTCGGCGTCGGTGAAGACCGTCGCCTCCCGCCACGCCGCGACCAGGTTGAGGCGCACCGAGGTCTCCCCGCGGTGCGCGGCCTCCTTGGTGTGCATGTCGACGCAGACGCTGCAGCCGTTGATCTGGCTGACGCGCAGCGCCACCAGCTCCTGCGTCGTGGCGGGCAGGGGCGAATCGTTCACGACCTTGCCCGCGGAGAAGACGTACTTCGAGAACTTCGCCGCGACAGCGTTGTTGTGGTAGTCGAAACGGGTGTCCATGGATGATCTCCTTGCCGGTTGTACGGTTACACCGCATCGACGACGCGGCCCGGCGAGATGTGATGTGATCCGCGTCTCCCTCATGGCGAGCCATGGCTCAGCCGCCTGACCTTTTCGCCGGCAAATTCTCCGTAGCCAGGCTTTCACGGAAACTCCGGCAGGGTCCCGGCGACGTTGTCCGCGTTTTGCGGGTGACACTAAGCTCGGCGGCGACGGTGAAATGCCTGGCCCGAAATCGGAGGCGTTAGTGGGATTTTTCGCGAGAAATGCGCTGCGGCTGGCGGCGGTCGTGATGGCCGGTTGCGGCGTGGTGCTGACCGGCGCCGTCAGTTCGGTGGCAGAACCACGACCTCCTTCTCAGCTCGCCCGGCTGACCGGCGCTGACCTGGGCACGGTCATCACCATGATGCCCGGCCTCTTCTGCGGCAACCGGCTCGTCGCCTACAACTCTCCTTCGTCCAACTCGCCCACGAAGTGCGTCAACGGCGCCGAAAACAGCGGCAACTCCACCAACAGCGGCAATTACCACAACGAAGGCGATCCCATCAACAGCGGAAACTTCGCGAACGGGAACGGCTCCACGGGCAGCAACAACGCGACCAGCAGCGGCAACGCGGCCAACGGGTCCCAGACCCACTCGGTGCGCCGATGACGCACCACGCGCGGACATTCGGAAGGATGGAAAAGGTGAGCAGGGCCGGACTGCTCCTCGCCGGTTGCGGGCTGGCGGTGCTCGCGGCCGGGACACCGGCTTCTGCCGAGCACCAGGTGCTCATGGTTGATTCCGCGTATTCCGCGGCGGAGGCCGGAAACCCCCGGCCCAGGGGGAACGCCAGGAAAACGGGAAATTACTGGAGCAAGGGCCGGTCCGTCAACAGCGGCAACTTCTCCAACGTGATCGATTCGTACAGGTCCAACAATTCGCTACGCGGCAGCGCCAACAACGTCAACGGCCCGCAATGGCTCATCGTGAGATCCGGCGGAGGCAAGTGAGGTCGCCGCCGTCAACGTGGCTTGGCCCGGAACGCCCGGCGATAGGCGCCGGGCGTTGTGCCCAGGGCGTTGAGGAAGCGCCTGCGGAGGTTGGTGGCCGAGGAGAGACCGACGCGGCGGGCGACGGCGTCCAACGGGAGGTCGGACGATTCCAGCAGGTCCTGGGCCGTGGCGATCCGCTGCGCGAGCAGCCACTGCCCCGGGCTGGTGCCGAGCTGGTCGACGAACCGCCGGGTGAGCGTACGCGTCGAGAGGCCCGCGTGCGCGGCCATGCTCTCGATGGTGACCGGTTCGCCGAGCCGTCCGGCGACCCACTCCAGCAACGGCGCGAGCGTGCCGTCGATCTGAGCGGGGTGCGGCGGCGCCGAATACTGCAACTGCCCGCCCTCGCGGTGCGGCGGCATGACCATGGTCCGTGCGATGTGCGCGGCATACCAGGCGCCCTGGTCGCTGCGTACCAGGTGCATGCACAGGTCGATGCCGGCCCCGGCGCCGGCGCTGGTCGCCACGTCGCCGTGGTCGACGTACAGCACGTCAGGGTCGAGCAGGACGCCCGGGAAGCGCCCGGCGAGCTTGTCCGCCAGTGCCCAGTGCGTGGTCGCCCGCCGCCCGTCCAGCAGACCGGCGTACGCCAGCGCGAAGGCGCCGGAGCAGATGCTGACCACCCGCGTGCCGCGGGAGTGCGCCCGGCGCAGTGCCTGGACGACCGCGGGCGAGGGCGGATCGTCGGCGGGCAGCCAGCCCGGGACGATCACGGTGTCGGCACGGTCGAGCGCGTCCAGCCCGTCGGCCACGAGCATGTCGTAGCCGGCGTGCGTCGCGACCCGGCCGGGACGCTCCGTGCACACGCTGAAGGTGTACCGCGTGGGGAGCCCTGGCCGCTCGATCCCGAACACCTGGGCCGCGCAGCCGAGCTCGAAAGGGGACTGCGGTGGGCGGATCAGTGCCGTTACCCGATGCATGGCGTGAAAGTACCGCATGATGTCTTTCCTGACACTCGGCGGGGGCACGGTCGGCCGCCAGGCTGGCACTATGACGACAGAACAGAGCACCTCTGCCTATGTGTGGGCCGCCGTCCAGGACGCCCCGGTTCGCGAACTTTTCCCGGGCATCCGGGCGCGGATGTTGTGGGAGGGCGACAACGGCGCGAAGGCCTGCGTGCTGGAGATGGACGCGAACACCTGCTGGCAGGGCATCGACGTCCACGAACCCGGCCCCGAGGAGGTCTTCGTGGTCTCCGGCGTCTTCAACGACGGCGACCGGGACTACCCGGCGGGCTCCTTCATCCACGCCCCCGCTGGCTCCTCGCACGTGCCGCAGACGACGACGGGCTGCACGCTGTTCCTCTTCTACCCGGAGGGCTGACCGCCGGACGGGCTCCCGGCGTCACCAGGCGCCTGCCGCTTTCTCGGACGGCAGAAAGGAGCCACCCGGTGGTCCCGGGTGGCTCCGGCGACGGATGTCCCGGTCAGAACACCGTCTCGACGTTCGCGGAACGTACCGTCCACGGCGGCCCGCACGTGCCGCGCCCGGTGAACCGGTTCCCGGCGAAGATGATCGGGCTGGCGAACTGGTAACCGTCGGAGCAGGTCACCACGACCCTGATCGCCCCGCTGAACACCGAGCAGTCGATGTCGATGTAGTACGCCGGGATGGGGATGTTGCGGGAGCACGAGTAGGTGGCGGCCAGCGACGCCGCGCCGTCCTTGCCCGGGACGTCCGGGAGGGCAGCGGTCGACTGGTCGGCGAACCCTCGTTCGGGCGCCGCGGCGGCCGAACCCGTGCGGAGCGCGACGGAGAACAGCAGTGCCGCGAGCGCGGCCAGCACGCCGATGAGCGTTCTTCTCGCATGTACAGCCATGTGATCGAACCTCTCGCTGGATTTCCTGGCGGCCGGCCGAGCCTTGTCAGTGCTACTTTCGCCAAGCCAGGAGCGCCGGTCATCGTCACTTGCCGTAAATCTCCGCCGCGGCGGCCGGGGGACGGTTGTCACTGATGTCAAAGGGCTCCGGCACGGTGACCGGCGCGGTCAGGCCAGGCCGTGCTCGGTCCACGCGCCCGCCAGCATCCGCGTGACGGTGGTGCTCAGCACCCGTACGCCGTGCGTGGAGCCCGGCTCGATCCCCACCAGTTCCCGCACCCGCCGCAGCCGATAGTCCAGAGTGCGGGGATGGATGTGCAGGGATTCGGCCGTACGCAGGCGGTTCATGTCGTTGCGGTAATAGGCGTCCAGCGTGGGCACCAGTTCTGGCCCGTCGCCGAGCCGCTGCGCGGTCTCCCGCAACCACTGGTCCACCTGCGGCGTCTCCACCGCGCCCAGCTCCGCGAACACGTCGGCCACCCCGTACGACCGGCGCGGCACCCGCTCGATCGGCGCCACCCGGCTGACCTTCCGCGCCAGCGCGGCAGCCTGGACGAGCGCGCGGCGGCGCCCGTGTGCGGTGCCGACCGAGCACGGCCGCCCCACGACCTCCGCGACCGCCTGCGCCAGCGCCAACCCTGACCCCTCCGCCGCCGCCCGGTGCTCCGGCCGCGTCCCGTGATACGGCACGAGCGCCACGAACTCGTCCGGCTCCTGCCATCCGAACGGCACGCGGTGCCGCTGCAGCAGAGTGCGGACGACCTCCTCCCGGCACGCCTTCGGCGGCGCCGTGGCCACCCGGACCACCGTGACCAGGTAGTGCTCCGCCACCGGCACCCCGAGGCTGCCGGCCAGCTCGCCGGCCATGGGGTCGTCGTGCAGCACCATGGTGGCCAGCAGGTGGACGCGCGAGGCGGTCGGCAGGAAACGCTCATAGCCCCGGAGATAGCCGCGGGTGTAGACCGCCTGCGCCGCCGCGCCCTGCCGGGCCAGCCAGTCGATCATGCGCATCGTGTCGGTCAGATCGCCGGGTCCGGCCGCCTCCGAGATCTCTCGCATGGTGAAGGCCGCGTGCAGCGCGAGCGCGCCGCGCTGGCAGCCCGGAGCCACGCCCTGCATGCCGCGCTGCTCGCCGACCGACTCGATGAAGGCCAGGTCGCCCTCCAGCAGCGGCTCGCCGGAGGCGGCCAGCTCGGCCGTCCGTTGCCGTACGACGACCGCGAACTCCACCATCGACGCCCGCGCTCGCGGCTCGATCGCCTGGAAACCGGCGAGCTCGCCGACGCAGGCGTCCACCACTCTCCTCGCGTTGTCGTCGACCCGGCTTTTGAGCATGCCGAAGAGGTCGCCCATGAATTCTCCCCGTGACGTCGCCATTGGTCTTGTCCTTCTGAAACGCGCGCCCGGTATTCGTCGGCCGGACGCTTTCGTATCAGCGGATTCTTGGAAAACGGCGCTTGGCCAGGTGGGGATGGTGGACATCGCCATTATGGGCGTGGGGTGCGGTGAAAGTTTCATTCGGCCCGCGATTCGTGACGGCCGAAATTATTACACACGATCACCATGCGGATGCTTTCCGCCCCGGCGGTATTCCGAAGCCCTCTATAATGATTTCCGGAGCCTTCACTCTGGGTGAGGACCCGGATTACTCCCGTACGCTTCCGGCACACGAAGGGGCCCGGCACGGATGGTCGTGCCGGGCCCCTCGTCAGGGGTCTACTTCTTGAGGGTGAAGGCCGCGGTGATGGTCTGCGCGACGCGGTTGCCCGCGCGGTCCCACGCCTCGGCCCGTACGGTCACCGGACCCGTGGCGCTGCCCGGGTGCCGTACCTCGGCGGTGAACTCGCCCTTGCCGCGCGGACGCACCTTGGCCTTGGTCCAGGTGCCGCCGCCGTCGTAGCTGACCTGAAGGTCGAGCCCGGTGACCGCCGGGGCGTGGCCCTTGCCGGGCTGCCGGTCAGCGGTGACGGTGAACCGGTGTTTGCGCCCGGCGGTGACCTGGCCGGACAGGTCGAGCCCGAGGTCGTACCGCAGGAAGATCAGCGGCTCCGGGCGGCAGGGCGTTTCCGTCCGCGGGAAGTTGCCCCAGTGCTCCAGCCACGTGCCCGTGCACCGGTAGCCGTCCGTGACGCTGTCCTTCTTCGCGGTCTGCGAGTTGAAGGTCCAGGTTGTCGTGGTCTGGTCGAACTGGTGGGTGAGCCGGTACCGGCCCGGCTCCGGCGGCAGCCGGTAGCTCAGCAGGTCACCGATGTACGGGTCCGCGACCTGCGGGACCTCGGTGCCGTCCGCGCGTTCCAGCCGGACCGTCTCGTCGCCGAAGAACTGGCCGAAGTGGGTTCGCGCCTCCTGGCCGATCTGGTGCGGGTCAGGGGAGGTCGAGTAGCGCAGGCTCGGCCAGAAGAGGTCGCCCTGCCGGCATCCGCTGCACAACCCCATGTCGCTGGGAATGAACGGCATCGGGTAGCCGTCGGGCACGGAGCCGGCCAGCGGCGGAGCGACCGCCGGGACCTTCGGCCCGTCGTCCCACGCGACCTTGGTGCGGCCCGGCCTGTCGAAGCGGTCGTAACGCAGCTGGCGCGGGGTGTTCAGGCCGGCGTCGCCGACGGCGTGCCGGACGACCGTGTCGGAGGCGACCGGGCCGAGATACTCGGTGACGCGCCACGGCGCGGGAGCGAACGGCGGCAGCGACTGCGCGCCGCGGTTGTCGGCGACGGCCGGCTCGTACGGCTTCCACGCGGAGAAGGTGATCGCCCGCCACCCGGAGCCGTGCAGCTCGTGCTCCACGGTGGCCAGCTTCCGCTTGCTGAAGTCGTAGTGCAGGCGGTCCGGGATGTGGCCCTCCTCGTGCGGCTTCAGCTGGTAGTAGTACGGGGTGCGCGGCGTGCCCTCGACGGCGATGCGCACCTCGCCGGCGGCCGCGCGGACCCGCAGCCGGTCGGCGTCGGCGAACGGAACGAACACGATCGGCAGCTCGTTGACCATGGTGCGCAGGAACGTCGCCGGTGCGACGACGCCGCTCAGCCCGGGGACGTCGCAGCTCATGTAGTGCTCGGCGGGTCCGGGATAGTCGCGGTACTCGTTCTGGCCCACGACGATGCCGGCGGCACCGGCGTCGATCAACGCCCGGAACGTCGGCTCCTCAGGCCAGCACTGCCAGTAGAGGATGCTGTTCAGCGCGGCGGGATCGCGCCTCACCATGGCGAGCTTGCCCCTGACGTCGGCCGCCGCCAGTTCCTCGGGGGTGCCGAAGCCGACGTCGACCAGCTGCAACGTCTGCTTGGCCGAGAACATCTTCGAGGGGTCGGGCGCGTACGACTCCTCGCCAAGGCTGGCACCGAAGATCGGATACTGCGCGTCCAGCCGCTCCGGCTTCCTGCCCTGCAACGTCATCGTCAAGGTGGGAGCGACCCGGGTGGTCTGCGTGGCGAAGGTGAACTCGCCCTTGGTGACCCGCTCGGTCGGCGTCACCCAGAGGTTGTCGCGGCGGCCGTTCGTGGTCAGGGCGATGTCGCCCCAGGAGACGAAGAAGCCGCGCTTGTCGACGTCCTCGGGCACCCACCGCATGAACATCGTCGACCGGTTGTGCCCCTCGCTCGGGCGCGGCGTGTCGTAGGTGACCCGTACGGCCTCGGCGGCGTCCAGCACGACCTCGGCGTCGCTGGGGACGCTCACCTCAGGGTCGATCAACCTCGCCTCTTGGTGGGCGCCGGTGTCGTCTATCCAGGTCTCCGACAGCGGGGCGAACACGGTGTAGGTGCCGGCCGGGACCTGAACCGTCGCGCCCTTCTCCCAGTCCACCGTGGTCCTCGGGCCGCCGATCTTGATCCAGTCGCCCTGGCCTTCCGCGCCCTCGATCGGTGCGACGTACACGATGGCCGGTGTGAGGGCGTCCTTCTTCCAGCCGCGCGGGTTGTCCGAGTGGATCATGCGGACGGTGAGGTCGTGCAGCTCCGGGCCGAGGACGGCGCCGATCGGCGTGGTCAGCCGCACGGCGTCGTCGGAGGTGGCGGCCACCACGGAGCCGGTGTAGGTGGCGGGGGACAGGGCGCTGTGGTCGATCGTGAGGGTGACCTGGGCGGTGCCGCCCGCGGGGACGGTGACGTCGTTCCGGTCCAGGGCCAGCGCTCCCTCCGGCATCGGCTCGCCTCTGTCCGTACGGCCCGTCGCGGTAAGGGCCAGCGTCACCGGCTGGTCGCCGGAGTTGGTGTAGGACAGCGTCCTGGACAGGTCGCCGTCGATGGGAAACCGGTGGAAGCCGAAGTCCGCGGTGGCCTGGCCGGCCTGGACGTTCTGGCCGACCGCACGGGCGACGTCGAGCCGGCCCGCGCCCTGCTGGTACACGGTCGCCCCGACGTCCTGGGCGCTGGCCGTGAGCGCGGTCTTGACCTGGGCGGGAGTCCAGCCGGGGTGCTGCTGCAGCAGGATGGCCGCGGCTCCCGACACGTGCGGTGTGGCCATCGACGTGCCGTTGAGCGAGGTGTAGTGGTCGTCCACCGGACTGCCCAGCGAGGTGCCGGCGGCGCGGGCCGCCACGATCGCCGCGCCGGGAGCGGTGATCTCCGGTTTGATCGCGTGGTCGCCCAGCCGGGGGCCGCGGCTGGAGAAGCCCGTGAGCTTGTCGCTCTTGTCCACCGCGCCCACGGTCAGCGCCGAAGTCGCCGTGCCGGGAGTCGAGATCGTGAACTCCCTGCCGGCGTTGCCCGCCGCGACCACGAACAGCGCGCCGGTGCTCTCGGTCAGGCCGTCCACCGCCTGGCTGAGCGGGTCCTTGCCGTCGGTCGGGTTGCCGCCCAGGCTCAGGGACACGATGTCGGCGTCCATCTCGCCCGCGGCCCACTCCATGCCTTCGATCAGCGACGAGGACGTGCTCGAACCGCTGTCGCCCAGCACCTTGCCGACGATGAGGTCCGCGCCTGGGGCCACGCCCTTGCGCCTGCCGTCGGAGGCCGCGCCGCTGCCCGCGACCGTGGCGGCCACGTGCGTGCCGTGCCCGTGGCCGTCCTTGACCTCCTGGTCGGGGATGAAGCTCTTGGACGCGACGATCTTGCCCGCCACGTCCGGATGGTTCTCGTCGATGCCGGTGTCCAGCACGGCGACCTTGACGCCCTTGCCGTCCAGTCCCGCCTGCCACGCCTGCGGCGCGCCGACCTGCGGGACGCTGTCCTCCAGCGTCACCCGTACGACGGAGTCCAGCCACAGCCGCTCGACGCCGCCCTGCAGCGAGCGGGCGGCGGGCCGGTCACCGACGACCGACTTCCAGAAGTCGGCGGCCTTGGCCTTGTCCACGGTGGTCGCCGCGGCGCCGATGCTCTCCAGCGCGACGGCGTTGCCGGTCGCCGCGAGTTCACGGGGTTTGCCGCGCAGCGCGGACGGCGACTGCTCGCCGGCGTACTCGACGATCAAGGGCAGGCGCTTCGCGGCGTTGTCGGCATATCCGTTGGCCGCGAGGTAGGCGACGTTGAACAGCCCCCGGTCCACCCGGCCGGCCTGGATCTGCTCCAGCACGTCGTGGGAGACCACGTACACGGCGTCGCGCTGTCCGAAGGAGGTGTAGTGCAGGTCCGGCACCGAGCCGTCGGGCCTGGGGGCGGGGACGGCGTCGATGGAGAAGCGGCCGTCGGGGCCGGGCGTCAGGGTGACCCGGTCGCCGGTGACCAGCGTGACGGTGTACGGCCCGCCGCCCAGGCCGTCGAGGGCCAGGCCGGGCGGCGCGGCCTCAGGCGGGGCGGCAGCGGCCTGCGCCGCGCCGGACGGCACGGCGGCGAGCGGAACGGTCAGTGAGGCGGCGGCCAGCAGGGCGAGCAGGCGATTGCGCAAGGGTCTGGCTAAGGGCATGGTTCCTCGGTTCTCTCCCTGGGGGGTCCAGGGAGCGGGGTGGTTCGGGACTTAAAGCGGCACGTAGCCGTCGTCAGGAGGGGCGTCGTCCTCGGGCGTCTCCGGCTCGGCGGCAGGGGTGTCCGGCTCCGGGTCCTCGCGCGGGAGCTGATCCGAGGGTTCCGGCTCTGGCTGATCGTCGTGCATACACGAGAGGATCGGCCGCGCGGCCGTACGTAGCGAGTGGGTGAATCACCCAAACAATGCGGAGGGACGACGTCAGAGGGGTCCGTCGCCCTGCTCGGCGGTGAGTAGCCCGGCCTCGCTCACCGCGGCGGCCAGCGCCGTACGGGAGGTCACCGACAGCTTGCGCATGGCGGTGCTGAGGTGGCGGTCGACGGTGCGCGGCGACAGGAACAGCGTCTCGGCGATCTTCCGGTTGGTCCAGCCGCGCGCCACCAGACCGGCCACCTCCAGCTCGCGCGGCGAGAGGCGGTCGCCGTAGCCGCGCCGCCCTCCGCGCCAGGCGTTCGCCACGTCCACGCCGTGGGCGCGCAGCAGGCCGGCCACCCGGTCGGCGTCCCAGCGCGCGCCGAGGTCGCGCAACCGTGACAGCGTCTCGCCCAGCACCCGCAGGCCCTGGTCCCGCTCGCCGCCGGCGAGCAGGCAGCGGCCGCGGCGTTCCCGGGCGAGCAGCGCGTCATAGGGGCGCGGCAACGCCGCCCACGTGTCCTGCGCCTCGCCGTACAGGCCGGCCGCCCGGTGATGGTCGTTGTCGGCCTGCGCCACGACGGCCCGGCACAGGCCGAGCGAGGCGGCGGCGGCCGGCGGCACGTCTCGGCCCGCGGCCCAGCCGCCGAACCCCGCCACCAGCTCCCGGGCCTCGTCCAGGCGTCCGGCGGCGACGAGGGCGTCCAGATGCACCGGCGCCACGTCGGCCGCCCACAACCACACCTCCTTGCGGACGATCATGTCCATCACCGGTCCGGTGGCGGCCAGGGCCTCGTCGGCATCGCCCTCCGCCAGGCCGATCCGGGCCAGCGGCGCGGCCGGGATGACGAACGGGTCGGTGTTGCCCTGCCGCGACTGCCGCTCCAGCACCTCACGCAGCCGTTCCCTGGCCCGGTACGGCACCCCGCGCGCCAGGTCCAGCTCGGCCAGGACGAGCTGGGCCTCCAGCCGGTCGGACAGGTACGCCGAAGTGGACTCGGCGAGCTCGCCGGCGGTTTCCGGCAGGCGGTCCCAGGCGCCGGTGTACCAGTCGAGCCGGGCCTGGCCGATCCGCGCGCTGTTCGACAGCCGGCTGAACCCGGTGGCGTCCACCTCGCGGCGCACCTCGGCCACCCACCGTCCGGCGTCGCCGTACCGGCCCCACAGGGTGGCGAGCTGCGCGATGTTCAGCCGGCCGCGCAGCAGTTCCCGGCGTTCGGCCCGGGTCGCGGTCGTGCGCGGCATGGCCTCGGCGACCCCCCAGCCCTCCTCCTCCCCGAGCAGCAGCAGGGATGTGGCGTGGTTGGCCGCGCACAACAGCCGCTCCGCCGGATCCTCGATGCGGTCGAGCAGCGGCACCGCGCGCCTCACCCACTCCAGATGCCAGCTCGCCGGGCGGGTGCCGGCGAGGGAGATCGCCAGGTAGAGCATGGCCTGGGCGGCCAGCGCGGGCCGGTGCGCCAGGTCGGGCACGGCCGCCTCCAGAGCGGCGCTGCCGGCCGCGTACTCACCGAGGTGCATCCTGAGCCGGGCCAGGCGCAGCCGGATCTCCCCGCGCTCGTCCGCCGGAACCTCGGGATGGGCGAGCACCTCCTCCAGGGTGTCCACCACGCGGGCGCCCACCTCTCCGAGCGGGGCGACGCCGAGCGCCGCGGTCTCGCCCAGCTCTCTGGCCAGCAGAGCACGCCGCTCCGGTTCGTGCTCGGCCTGGGTCAGCAGGTCGTGCAGCATGCTGATCGCGGTGTGGTCGTCGCCGGACTCCAGGGCGAGGCGGGCGCTCGCGCGGGCGTAGTGGCACCAGGCGTCGACGTCGTTGGCCTCACGGAAATGCCGGCTCAGCCGGACGACCGGGGGGTGCTCGGCCGCGCTCAGCGCCTCACCGGCGCGGCGGTGCAGGTGCCGCCGCATCGGCGCGGGGATCGCGTCCTCCACCGCCTTGGCGGCCAGCACGTGACGGTAGCCGAACGCGCCCCGCTCGTTCTCCCGCAGCAGCCCGGCGGCCAGCGCGCCGGCCACCCCCTCGCGTACCGCGTCGTCGTCCAGGCCGGCCACGGCGGCGAGCAGCGTCTCATCGGCGAGTTCGCCGAGCACGGCGGCGGCCTCCAGCACCGCGCGCACCGGCGGGGAGAGCCGCTCGACCCGCTCCAGGACCGAGTCGCGCAGCGTGGGCGGCACGCGCAGTTCCTCGACCACGCGCCGCGTCCACCCGCTGCGGGAGCGCACGATGTCGCGCCGGTCGCGCAGCAGCCGTACGCACTCCTCGACGGCCAGCGGGATGCCGGCGGTGTGCTCGTGCAGGAACTCCGCGAACCGGGGGGAGACGTCGCCCGCCGCGAGCATGGAGGCCACCAGCCTGCTGGTCTCCTCGACGCCGAGCGGCTCCAGCGAGATGCGTACGGGCCGCATCCCGGCGGGCTGCCGGGAGGTCAGCCTGAGCAACGTCGAGCCGGACGGCACGTCCAGCGGCCGGTACGTGACCACGACCGAGGTCTTACGCTCGGCGTGCTCGCCCGAGGCGGATAACGTCAGCAGCCATTCCAGCGTGGCGGAGTCGGCCCAGTGGGCGTCCTCGATGACCAGTACGTCCACGCCGAGCCGCTCGACCACCTCGATCAGCGCGCGGAACAGCCGGTGCCTTACCTCCAGCGGGTCGGCGGGGGACTCCAGCGCGGGCGGCAGCTCGGCGGCCCACTCCGGGAAGATGGGCCGCAGCGCGCCACATAACGGGCTCAGCTCTATCTCCGCGACCCGTTCGCGCAGCCGCCGCAGACCGTCGACGATGGGACCGAGCGGGAACGGCTCGCGCAGCGGCGGGCAGGTGGCCGACACGACCAGGCGGTCGCGCATCACGGGGGAGGCCAGGCATTCCTGCACCAGGCGGGTCTTGCCGATGCCCGCTTCCCCGTCGACGAGCGCGAGCGCCGCGCCCTTGCCGAGAGCGCCGGTGAGAGCGGCCAGCGCCGCTTCCCGTCCCACGAATGCCGCCCCGGCAAAGTCACCTGGCACAATCGCACCTCTCACCTGTTATGACCCCATATACCCGATCTCCACGGTTGTGGCCAGTCAACGGCATCCGCTCGTCCTCGCTGACGCCACCACGGACCTCACTCGGTTCGCCGGTCACCGCATCCCGGAACTGGACCTCGACATCGTCTCCCTCACCGAGTTCCGCGCGGCCGGCATGCCAGGGTTCGAGCGCTACGCCCTCGCCCGCGCCACGGTCGTGCTCGACCGGCTCGACGGAGACCTCGCCCGCATCCTGGCGGCCAAGGCGCGGCTCGATGCCGACGAACCGTCCCCGCCCCTTCAACAAGTACCTGGAGTGGGAGCTCCGCCGGCACCCGCTGGACGCGTGGGGCGCGATCTCGACCTGATGCGACCGCGATAAGCGAGGAGCCGTTCTCGTCGGCCGTGACCCGACCTTCACTAAAAAGCGCCATTCCTGTAACCCATGACGGACGTCCGTCACATTTGACTGATGTCCCAACACGGCAAATAGTCATAAAACGGTCATAACGGACGGCTTGGTAGTGCGCCGGTGGGAGTGGTGTGGTGAAGGTGGAGGAACGCTCGGCTGACGCCATCCTCGAGGTGCTCGCAGGAGCGCCGGAGCCGTTGGGCGCACGGCAGGTGCTGCAGGCGCTCAAGCACGGCACCGGCCTGGACATCAGCGAGGCCACGGTCGCCCGGCGGCTGCGACTGCTGGACCGGCGCGGGTTCACCGTGGCCGCGGGCACCAAGGGCAGGATGCTCACCTCGGCCGGCCGCCAGCACGTCGCCGCCGTGTTGCGCGGGCGGACCACCGCCACCCTGTTCGCGGAAGGCACGCAGGTACGTACGTCGGAAGGACTGATCGACCTGCTGCGCGCACGGCGGACGGTGGAGCCGGAGGCGGCCAGGGAGGCGGCGCTCCGCCCGGACAACAGGTCATCGGCGCAGGCGCTCACCCGGCTGGTCGAGCGGCACGGCAGGCATTTCGCCGACGTCCACGAAGTGCCGCGCGACATCGCGCTGACCTTCCATCGCCGGGTGGCCAGGTGTACCCGCAATCCGATCGTGAAGGCCATGCTCGACGTCGTTCTCGATCCGGCGCTCGACCGCCTGGAGGCGGCCCTGGACGTCGTGCTCGACTCGCACCGTTCCGGTGAGGTCACGGTGACCGAGCACCAGAGGATCGCCGACGCGATCGCCGCGGGCCGGGCGGACGCGGCGGAGGAGGCGATGCGCGCTCACATGGATCGATTGCTGGACGAGGCCGGCCGCTTCCTCACCGAGGAGACCGCCCCCATCGTCGAGCGGCTGCTCACCTGGGGCATGCCCGGACCTACCGGACACGACACGCGCGGAGGGCCTGAGCCGGATGCCGATCATTGAGTTCACCGGCGTACAGAAGTCGTACGGCGACCTGGAGGTGCTGAACGGCATCGACCTGTCGGTCGCCGAGGGCGAAGTGGTGGTCCTGCTCGGCCCGTCGGGATCGGGCAAGAGCACGCTGCTGCGCTGCGTCAACGCCCTGGAGGACGTCTCCGGCGGCACGATCGTGGTCAACGGCCGCGATCCGCACAGCAAGGCCACGAACCTGAACGAGCTGCGTAGCGGAGTGGGCTTCGTCTTCCAGCACTTCAACCTCTACCCGCACATGACGGTGGCGCAGAACATCATGCTCGCGCCCGTCAGGGTGAAGAAGGTCTCCAAGGACGCGGCCCGCCGCCGAGCGATGGAACTGCTGGAACGGGTGGGGATACCGGAGAAGGCGGACAGCCTGCCCACGCAGCTGTCCGGCGGGCAGCAGCAGCGGGTGGCCATCGCCCGCGCGCTGGCCATGGACCCCGCGATCATGTTGTTCGACGAGCCGACCAGCGCCCTGGACCCCGAGATGATCCAGGAGGTCCTGGAGGTCATGGTCGATCTGGCCGGCAGCGGGATGACCATGGTCGTGGTCACGCACGAGATGGGTTTCGCCCGCAAGGTGGCCGACCGGGTCGTGTTCATGGACGGCGGGCGCGTCGTGGAGAGCGCCGCGCCCGACGAGTTCTTCGCCAGCCCGTCGACCGAGAGGGCCCAGGAGTTCCTGCGCCGGGTCTCACATATCTGACAGAGAGGTGTCTGTACGGATGAAAGGGGTCGTGTGCCTGGCGCTCGCGCTGCTCCTGCTCACCGCCTGCGGTGACCGCCCGAGGGCGGGGCTGTCCCCGGTGGCGGGGACCAAGGGCGGGACCGGAGTCAACTCGATGGAGAAGATCAGGAAACGCGGGGAGATCGTGTTCGGGGTCAAGTTCGACACCCCGCCGTTCGGGTCGATCGGGCAGGGCGGGACCGAGCCGGAAGGCTTCGAGATCGACCTCGTCACGGAGGTCGCCGAGCGGCTGCGGGTCAGGCCGAAGTTCGTCGAGGTCAATCCGAAGAACCGGGTGGCCAACCTGGACAGCGGGAAGATCGACGTGATCACCGCCACCATGATCGCGACTCGGGCGCGGGACAAGGCGATCGACTTCTCCGAGCCGTACTTCGAGGACGACCAGCGCCTGATGGTGCGCGGCGACTCGAAGATCACCAGCGTCGACCAGCTCGACGGCAAGACGGTGGCGCTGGTCCAGGGCTCGACGGAGGAGAGCGTGCTGCGGGAGAAGGCGCCGGGCGCGAAGATCCTCAGCTTCCAGTCCTGGCCCACGGCGCTGCAGTCACTGCTGCGCGGCGACGCCGACGCCGTCAGCACCACGGTCGGCATCCTCACCGGCTTGAAGTCGGCCGCCGACAAGGCGGGCGAACAGGTCAAGATCGTCAGCCCGGGGATCGCGCAGGGACCGCTCGCCATGGGGTTCCGCCAGAGTGACGCCGCCCTCCGCGACGAGGTCAACGGCGCCCTGATGGCCATGGCCGAGGACGGCACCTACAACCGCATCTACGCCAAGTGGTAGGGCAAGGTGCTGCCCGAGCCGTACACGATCCGTGTCCTTCCCGCGGGGTCCTGAGCCATGTTCAACGACCTCAGCTGGTCCGTGGTGCTCGACGATCCGGGCAGGAGCTTCCTGCTCCACGGCGCGTGGGTGAGCCTCCAGCTCGCCGTGCTCGCCATCATCGGCTCCACGGTGGTGGGCACGCTGGTGGCGCTCGGCCGCGTGTCGACGGCGCCCGCGCTCGCGCCGCTGCGCTGGCTGCTGTCCGCCTACGTCGAGTTCTTCCGTAACGTGCCGCTGCTCGTGCAGCTGGTCTTCTGGAGCTTCGGCATGTTCAGCCTGGACCTCGTCAGGGCCGTTGCCGCGCCGCTGAACCCCGTGTACAGCAACCAGTTCCTCGCCGGGCTGCTCGGCCTGACCATCTACACCTCGGCGTACGTGGCGGAGGCCCTGCGCAGCGGAATCCAGTCGGTGCCCAGGGGACAGCTGGAGGCGGCCAGGGCCGGCGGCCTCGGCTACTGGACGGCGATGCGCGCGGTGGTGCTGCCGCAGGCGTTCGCGCTGGCCTTCCCCGCGATCGGCAACCAGTACATCAGCGCCACCAAGAACACCTCCGTGGTCATGGCGATCGGCGTCACCGACCTGGTCTTCCAGGCCCAGCAGATCGAATCGGCCACCTTCGCCGCGTTCGAGGCCTACACCGCGGCGCTCGTCATCTTCATCGTGATCTGCCTTGCCGAGTCCGCGCTGCTGGCTCTGATCGTCCGGGGCATGCTGACCAGGATCCGGCCGGGCGCCAGGACCGCGGCACCGGCGCCGGCGTTGGAGTCGTGACCATGGGTGCGATCATCGACAACCTCCCGTTCATGCTGGCCGGGCTCTGGGAGACGGCGAAGCTGGCGGCGCTGGCCATCGTGCTCAGCTCCGTGCTCGGCGTGCTGGCGGGCGCGATGCGCTCGGCCCGCTCGCGCTTCGTCCGGTGGCCGGCGATCGGCTACATCCAGCTCATCCGCAGCGCGCCACTGATCGTTTTCATTCTCTACTGCTATTTCGTCCTGGCGGACCTCGGGTTCGACCTCACCCCCTTCTGGGCGGGCGTGGTCGCGCTGGGCGTGTTCACCAGCGCCTATCTCGCGGAGATCGTCCACGCGGGCATCGCCTCCGTGCCGCCCGGGCAGTGGGAGGCCGCGCGCGCCTCCGGCCTGTCCCAGGCGAGCACGATGCGTGACGTGGTGCTGCCTCAGGCGCTGCGCCGCATGGCTCCGGCGTTGGTGTCCGAGTTCATCAAGCTGATCAAGGACACCTCGCTGGTCTCGATCATCGGTGTCTTCGAGTTCTTCCACCGGGTCGAGGTCACCAACTCCCGGCTGTTGACCGAGCCGTTCGCGGTGCTCGGCTTCGCCGCCGTCTGCTACTTCCTGCTCAACTATGGCCTCAGCCGTGTCGCTCGCCGTCTCGAGCTGCGGCTGGATGCCTGACGCATCACCTACAAGAAGGAAAATCACGCACCATGTCGGATCTACGGCTCAACCTTCCGTTCGTTGGCATCCCGACCTTCCAGCGGTCGCCCATCGTGAGCGACCTCTCCCAGCTGGATGCCGACCTGGCCATCCTGGGAGTGCCCAACGACGAGGGCGCCCCCTGGTACCCGGGCGCGCGGATGGCACCGAGGGCGATCCGCGAGCAGTCGGTACGGTACGCCGGCTACGGCCGCATGCAGGCCAGGTCCGGATATTTCGACATCGAGGAGGACAGGCGCTTCCTCGAGTACGAAACCGCGAACCAGCGGATCGTGGACTGCGGTGACGTCGACATCATCTACTCCAACCCCGAGCAGACCTTCAAGAACATCACCCACAGCACCGCCCAGATCCTGGAGGCCGGGGCCGTCCCCATCGTGCTCGGCGGCGAGCACTCGGTCACCTACGGCGTGGTGCGGGCCTACGCGGAGCCGATCTGCGTCGTCCACTTCGACGCGCACCTCGATTACCGGCCCTTCATCCACGGGGCCCAGTACGGGAACGGCAGCCCCATGCTCAAGATCGGCAAGCTGCCGAACGTCGAGAAGATCGTCCAGATCGGCAGCCGCGGCATGCGCGCCGCCCAGGACGACCTCGCCGAGAGCCGCGCCAACGGCAACGACGTGTTCACCATGAAGGGCTTCAGGAGGGCCGGCGTCGAACACGTGCTCACGACCCTGCCCAAGGGCAGGAAGGTGTACATCAGCGTCGACATCGACGTGCTCGACATGCCGCTCGTGCCCGGATGCGCCTCCGCCGAGGCGGACGGCATGTCGTACGAGGAGCTCCGCCAGACGATCTTCGCGATCGTCCGCGAGCACGAGCTCGTCGGCTTCGACGTCGTGGAGATCAACCCGATGCTGGACGTTGCCTCCAACGTCACCTCGCAGCTCGGCGCCCAGCTGGCCATCGAAACGATGGCCCGTGCCGTCGAGAACCCCGGCTACCTGCGACGCAAGGGCCGCCTGTCCTGACACCCCGCCTCCCGCGGGGACATGACCGGCGCCACGATCACGTCCCCGCGCGGCGACCACGTGGAGGATGATGTCCCATGAGTGCATCGAGGGGTCGACCGGACACCGCGCTGACGCCTGACAGGCGTAGCGTGACGTACATGCAAAAAGTGCATTTGAGTGGTGAGAAAGCGACGATGCTCGCCACTCTGTACGGCCGAGCCGTGGATGCCGAGTCCCCCGCCCCCATTCTGGGCGACACGATGGCGCTCCAGGCGGTACGCAACATCGACACCGACTTCACCCGAGTCGGCATGAAGCGCGGCGACGCCGTGACCGTGGCCATGCGGGCCAAACACCTGGACGACTGGGCGCGCGACTTCCTCGCCGAGCACCCGGCGGCGATCGTCCTGCACCTGGGGTGCGGGATGGACACCCGGGTCCACCGCGTCGATCCCGGGCCGGGCGTGCACTGGTACGACGTAGACTTCCCCGAGGTCATCGACCTGCGCGAGCGCCTCTACCCGGCACGTGACCACCACACCGTGATCCCCTCGTCGGTCACCGACCTGACCTGGCTCGACCGGGTGGAGGGCGATCTTCCCGTACTCGTCGTCGCCGAGGGCCTGACCATGTACCTCAAGGAAGGAGAAGGCCACGCGCTGTTCCGCGCGATCACCGAGCGCTTTCCCTCCGGCAGGTTCGTCTTCGACGCGTTCAGCAGGCGCGGCATCAAATGGCAGAAGATCAACCGGGTGGTCCGGCTCGCCGGCGCGACCCTTCACTGGGGGGTGGACAGCCGTGCCGACCTCGAGGCCATCGATCCCCGGTTACGCGTCGTCACCGAGCTGAGCGCCTTCGACCTGCCGGGATACGAGAAGCTCAGACCCGGCTACCGGGCGCTGGTCGCGGTGGCGAGAGCGCTGCCGTTCATGCGCAGGATGGCCGTCTTCTACCGCCTGGACTTTCCCGCGTGAGGGGCGGGCCCGCGCCGGTCGCCCCTGCCGGCCGCGGCTAGCGCCGATATGCACCGGCCTCGGCTCCGAGGACGTTCAGAAGTGCCAGAGCCTCGGCGCCACGGGAACCCGGCGGCGCGCTGTAGATCACGAGGTGCTGGTCGCTGTCCGTGAGCAAGAGCGAGTCGCAGTCGACGGTGATCTCCCCGACGACCGGGTGACGGAAGGTCTTCGTGAGCGTCGACGCAACCTGCACGTCGTGCCGTTCCCAGAGCCGGGCGAACTCAGGGCTGCCGTCGCGGAGCTCGTCGACGAGGCCGCTCACCGCGGGGTCGGACGGATAACGGGCGAGGGCGCGCCGGAGGCCCATGACGACGTTATGCCGGAACTCGGCGGCGTCCGAGACCCCGTACAGCGCCGTGTCGGCGCGCGTCGACGTCGTGTCGGCCCGCATCGAGGTCGTGTCGGCCCGTGCCGAGGTCGTGTCGGCACGCGCCGACGTCGTATGGGCCCGCGCCGACCTGAGGAATGCCCGGCGCGCGAGGTTGCGGTCCTCCGGAGCGAGCTGGGCGAAGTCCTCCATGAGCGCGGCCGCGAGGTCGTTCCACGCGAGCACCTCGAACGCGGCGGACGTCACGAAAGCGGCGCTCTGCGGCAGCCGTTCGAGGAGCGCGAGGATGCTCGGGCGCACGTCGCGCCGGTGCAGTCCGGACCGGTTTGGGGCGGTGCCGGCGAGGACGTGGAGGTGGTCGGACTCGGCGTCCGTGAGCAGCAGCGCGCCTGCGATCCCGGCGAGGACCTCGCCAGACGGGCGCGGCGCCCTGCCCTGCTCGAGCCGGACGTAATACTCCGTGGAGATGTGCGCGAGGACCGCCACCTCCTCGCGGCGAAGACCCGGCGTCCGGCGTCGCGAGCCCGAGGGGAGGCCGACGTCCTCCGGCCGGAGCCGCTCGCGACGGCTGCGGAGGAACGCCCCGAGTTCCTGCTTGTCCATACCCTCAGTCTGCACGCTGCGCGGCGGCGGATCCTGGTACCGCCTGTGCCTGTATCCGGTCTGGAGGCCGGCTTGACACTGTCGGCATGACCCACGACATTGACATCGCTCCCATAGGCCTGCTCACCGGCAAGGTCGTGCTCATCACCGGCGCCAGCCGCGGCATCGGCGCGGCCGGCGCCCGCCTCTTCGCACGGGAGGGCGCCGCTGTCGTGCTCGCCGCCCGCAGCACCGACGCCCTCGACCGCATCGTCACCGAGGTCCGCGCGGACGGAGGCGTCGCCGACGCCGTCGCCCTGGACCTCGCCGACCGCGCGAGCGTCCGCGCCGCCGTCGACCGCGTCGAAGAGCTGCACGGGCGGCTCGACGGAGCGTTCAACAACGGGGCGGCCATCCAGCGGCGGCCCGGCCCGCTCGACACCACGACTGACGAGGACATCGACGAGCAGTTCGCCGTGAACTTCCGCTCGCACTGGACCGCCATGACCGCCGAGGCCGCACTCATGCGACGCGACGGCGGCGGGGCGATCGTCAACACCTCCAGCATCGGCAGCCGTCGCGCGAACCCAGCCCTCCCCGCGTACGGCGCCATGAAGCGCGCGCTCAACAGCATCACCGAGACCGCCGCGGTGAGCTGGGCCGCTGACGGCATCCGGGTGAACGGCATCACCCCCGGCGGCACCGCCACGGAGATGATGGATGCGTGGGAGGCGGCGACCCCCGGCATCATCGAGCGAGCCACAGCATCGATTCCGCTCGGCCGGATGGCCGAGCCGCGCGAGGTCGCCGAGGTGGCCGCGTGGTTGCTCAGCGACCGGGCCTCGATGGTGACCGGCGCGATCGTGCCGGTGGACGGCGGCGCCGGAGCCTGAGCGGACGGCCCGGGCACGCGGTGCCGGGCCCCGCCGGGGAGCTCGGCTCAGTTGCCCACGCCGAGGTTGGACATGAACGCGGACGGGTACCGGTCGCCGCGGGCCGCGCTCGGTGGCACCGCCTTCTCGATCTCCGCGAGGTCGTCCGCGGTGAGGTTCAGGTCCATCGCGGGCAGCGCCTCCGCGAGCCGCTCGCGGGTGCGGGCGCCGACCAGCGGCACGATGTCCTCGCCCTGCGCGGCCACCCAGGCGATGGCCAGCTGGGCGACGCTGCAGCCCTTCGCCTCGGCGACCCGGCGCAGGGCCTCCACGAGGGCGAGGTTGTGCTCCACGTTCTCGCCGGAGAAGCGCGGGCTGAAGCCGCGGGTGTCGCCGGGGCCGGCGGCGTGGCCGGCGGTCCAGTGCCCGGAGATGAGGCCGCGGCTGAGGACGCCATAGGCGGTCAGGCCGATGCCGAGCTCCCGCAGCGCGGGCAGGACGTCCACCTCCACCGCGCGGGAGATCAGTGAATACTCGATCTGCAGGTCGGCGATCGGGTGCACGGCGTGCGCCCGGCGGATCGTCGCCGCATCGACCTCCGACAGGCCGATGTGCCGGACGTATCCGGCCTCTACCATCTCTTTGATCGCCCCAACCGTCTCCTCGATCGGTACCGCCGGGTCCAGCCGGGCGGGACGGTAGATGTCGATGTGGTCGGTGCCCAGCCGGGTCAGCGAGTAGGCCAGGAAGTTCTTCACCGCCTCGGGACGGCTGTCATGCCCGCCGAACTCGTGGCCCGGCCCCCGCAGCATGCCGAACTTGACGCTCAGGTGGTAGCTGTCGCGATCCCGGCCGCGCAGCGCCTCGGCGAGCAGCAACTCGTTGTGGCCCATGGCGTAGAAGTCGCCGGTGTCGATCAGCGTGACGCCGCTCTCCAGCGCGGCGTGCACGGTGGCGATGCTCTCCGTACGGTCGGCCGCGCCGTAAGCGCCCGACATTCCCATCGCACCCAGGCCCAGCGCGGAAACGGCCGGTCCGGTACGGCCCAGTGTTCGTCGCCGCATCACGTTCTCCCTCGTTGTCGATGTCGTACCCCCAACCTTGGGCCCGGGCCGGGACGCGCGGTAGCGGAGCGTTCATCCTGGGAGAGCCGCTCCCTGGCTCGGCTGACGGGCGCGAGGCAGGATGAGGTCATGCAACGTGAGCAGCTCGCCGACTTCCTGCGCCGCCGCCGCGAGGCGATCCGGCCTGCGGAGGTCGGCCTCGCCGACAACCCCCGCCGCCGCACCGCCGGCCTGCGCCGGGAAGAGGTGGCGATGCTCGCCGGCATGTCGGTGGACTATGTCGTTCGCCTGGAGCAGGGCCGCAGCAGCCAGCCGTCGACCCAGCTGCTCGGCGCGCTGGCCCGGGCGTTGCGCCTGTCCGACGACGAGCGCGACCATCTGTTCCACCTGGCCGGCCACCGTCCCCCGCCCGCCGGCGGGGTGGCCCGCCCGGCCCGAGCCGGCCTGACACGCATGCTCGACCTGCTCGGCGACACCCCGGCCATGGTGCTGTCCGACCTGGGCGAGGTCCTCGCCCAGAACCGGGCGGCCGTCCTGCTGACGGGCGACCACACCGGCTTCTCCGGCGACCGGCGCCACGTCGTATACCGCTGGTTCACCGAGCCCCCCGCCCGCGCCGTCTGCCCGCCCGAGGAGCAGGAGCAACAGGCCCGTCAGCTGGTGGCCGACCTGCGTGCGGCCGCCGGCCGCCGGTCCGGCGACCCCGTGGTCGACGGGCTCGTCGACCGTCTGCAGGCCGCGAGCGCCGACTTCCGCCGGCTCTGGGCCGAGCACGAGGTGGCGGTCCGGCGTGCCGACCGCAAGACCGTGCTGCACCCGAGGGTGGGCCGGCTGACCATGGACTGCGAGACCCTGGTCGCTCCCGATCAGGGGCAGCAACTGCTGGTGCTCACCCCGGCGGACTCTGAAACGCGCGAGCGGCTGGAACTGCTGCGGGTGCTCGGCATCGAGGAGTTCCCCACGGGGGCAACGGGCACGCCCGTACGGTGAAATGATCGGAAGTACATTCTGCATCCTGCCGATCAAGGAGCGGCCATGATCACCGACCCGACGATCACCCGGATCGGCCAGGGGGTGGAGCTGCATCACCACCAAGGCCAGCGTGAGGCCGCTCGCGACCTGTTCACACAGATCTGGGGCGACATCGGCGGCGAGCAGGGCGACCCGCTGCACATCTGCGTCCTCGCACACGCGATGGCCGACGTGCAGGACGACGTGCACCAGGAGCTGCTCTGGGACCTGCGAGCGCTCGCCGCCGCCGATCAGCTCACCGACGAGCGGGTGGCACAAGCCGGGGTGACGCTTACGGTGGCCGGCTTGTACCCGTCGCTGCACCTCAACCTGACCGAGTGCTACCGCAAGCTGGGCGATCTCGGCCGCGCCCGCGAGCACCTCCAGCAGGCCCAGGCCACGATCGGCGCGCTCGGCGACGACGAGTACGCGCAGCTCATCAAGGGCGGCCTGGAGCGGCTGACCGAACAGCTCGGTTGATCCGACGTCGCCGGGGGGCCGCCCGGCGCTCGACGGTGGGGTGTCGTCGGAGGAGATGTTGCGGGCGGCACGATCCGCGAGAATGACCCGAATCGCACGGACAGCCTCGCGCTGTGCGCGGCCGTCGAAGGAGCCCCGCGGGCGATCAGTGTTGCTCTTCACGGCCGCAACGGCAGCTGTGCCGGTTCCGGCTCAGGAGAAGAAGGGTCTGATCAGAGTGGCCGCGCGGACCACCGCAGCGAGGGCATCGGGATCGTCGGTGCGGTGGTAGACGTCCAGGGCCGTGTCGGCGAGCTTGATCACGTGCTCATCCCCGTGCCGGACTGCGAGTTCGAACACCTCCTCCGCCGATCCAGGGACAGCGGGCAGATCACGGCGGGGTGCGGGCTCGGCCGGGGCGTAGGCGGCGGTCACCGCGGCGCCTGCCGCCCACGCCGCATTAAGGCTGGCGCCCCAAACATCGGCAGGCAACGCGGGTAGAGCCCGCAACACGGCCGTCGGGGCCGTCGCGGTGTGGACCAGCATGACGGGGTTGCCGTGCGCGTGAGTGACGTAACGCAGGGTCGCCGCGTCCGCAAGCCTCGTGAGGTGCGCGCGAGCTTGCTCGGCGTCGGCGGCCGGTTCGAGCGCGGCGAGCGCGGAGCCCCACCCGCTGATCCCCGCCAGCTGTTCCAGGCGATGGTTGATGCCCTTGCTCTGGTCCGGCACGCGGGGGACTCCGGCGAAGGCGCGCTCCGGTTCTGCGGTGCCGGACGGCGCGTCGAAGCCCGCGATGGCCTGCCAGCGCGCCGCCCAGTAACCGAGTGCCTGGCCCAGTTCGGCAAGACGCCTCTCGTCCTGCTGCCGCAACAACGCATGGATCGCATGCCCCGTACGAATCACTCCGTGGGTGGCTCCGGCCGCGATACCGGGCAGCAACCGTGGCCACCAGGTTTCCAGTACGGCACGCCACGGCTGCTCCCGCAACTCCCTGTCGAAGTACGTCAGCCAGTCGCCGAGACGGTTCGGATCGCCGAGCGCCTCGCGCCAATCCTCGGCACCGATTGGCGAGATGCCGCGTGGAAGCTCGTCCAGGCGGCCGACGTATGTGTCGAGCCAACGGTGCACTTCACGGCCGTATCCGTGTCTGACCATGGATTCGACCGCCATCGGACCGTGGTTGGACAGCCATCCGTCGAACTCGGGGCCTGTCCTGTGCAGCCGCCCGTACGCTTCTTCCAAAGTCCCGCTGTCATTCATGACAGTGGACGCTAGTGGCGATCGCCGGCACGCACCTCGGTCCCGCGAACTAGCGGCCCTACTGCCTTGGACCTAGGCATGTCCGACCCTTTCGGCGTGCCGCAGCCAGAGCAGGCTCAGTTCTGCTGCCGGCCGGGGTACTTAGCGGTGCTGGCCGGCATCCGCCGGGAGGACAAGCGGCTGAGCCTGCGCCAGGCGCCGGACGGGGCGCCGGCGACCCTGACATGCAAGGTCGCCGGCTGCTACGTCCGGGGCGGCGTGTCGTGGACGTAGCCAGCCGCTCCTCAAGCTTGGCCAGGCGTACCAGGTCCGGCACGGGGGCGCGCAGCTCGGCCACCTCGCCGGCTGGGTCGCTGGCGGTAGATTCCGAGATTGTCCTGACCAACACGAAGGCCCGCTCCAGGTTGCGCCTGGTGGCGGGCCTTGATGCTGCGCGGCCGAGTCGCCGCATGTGGTCGCTGGGCCGTCAGCGCCTGTTCAGCCCTCGCAGCACCGGCAGCCCCGTGCCGGAGTCAAGTACGAGGCGGTCGCCGAGCGGACGGGCGAGCGTGACGGTGGTCGTCGCCGCCTTGAGAATCGCCGGGCAAGGCTCGCCAGCGATGGAGTCCTCCTCGTCTATGTCGACCACCACCAGCTGGTCGGTCTCGTAAGCGCGCGGCCCACGAACGGTGTCGCAGGCGCCGAACCCGTAGCGGCGAAGCAGCTCGTCAGCTTTGCCAGCGACGAGGTCGAACGCCATCACCTCTTCGGTGCCTCCCGGTATCCGCTCGGGACGGGCGGTGACGGCCGAGGGGTCGACCGCCATGTGAACCTTCCTCTGCTCGACTCCCTCGACGGTGAACATCCAGGCGGGCGCCTGGATCGTGCCGCGGCTGCTCTCCAGTGGGACCTCGCCCCGACGTCCGACGCCTCCGCTTGGCTTTCCGGCTACTGACGATCTCCCCTGGGGACGCACTCGACCAGCCCGCTCATCGGGTGCAAGGATCGACGAAGGAGGGCCGCGGCAGTACCCTACTCCGACAACGGGGACGTAGTCGCTGGTCACGGTCGCTGCTTGAAGCGTCCTGAGTGCGGCGAGGACCTGCGGCACGCCTGCCTCTCCACATGGCTCAACGCGGGCGTCTCGCCGAAGCAAGTCGTATGTGAGACGACGACCACTCAAGCCCGTCGTAAACGTGTCCGGGGCAGGGAGGCGCTGATGAAGAAGTGCCTCGTGGGCCGCGATGAGATCGCCAGCTCCTACGCCCCTCCCCACACGGGAAGACATTGGGAAGGACCAGTCGGAGACCCCCGCTCAAACCGAACGCAGCCGGACACCAAGGCGCGATCGAAGACGAGAAAAGCCCTGGTCGTCGCGATGATGACCAGGGCTTTCGCTGTGCGCGGCCGACAGGAGTCGAACCCGTGACCTTCTGATCCGTAGGGAAGGGCAGATGCCTCGTCAGAGGGATCTCGCCCTGCTCAGGTGGTGGTTGCGGGTGCAGGATGATCCTTTGAGGCGGTGTTGCTGCATCGGCTGCTGTACACCACGTCCGTGGACGTGACCCCGAGGCCGACGGAAGAGGGCTCGGCGGCGATCACCCCAGCCGGCGCGAGAACCGAAGTCCGCGATCGTCACGGCCTCAGCCTGGCAGCGATAGGCGTCGTCTCAACCTCCACCGTAAAACCACATCCCGCATCTGCTGGCTCGAAACCCTGCCCTACACCAACCGAGATACTGGACTACTAGGGCCTAGTACTCCAGTGACACATAGCGATCTGAGCTGGGGTTTCTTTCGTTCCACAGCCCTCGTCGAGTACAGCATCTACGTCCATCCAGGCTGCCAGGCGCACGGCGTCGGCAAGGCGCTGCTGTCGGCGTTCATCGCCGGCAGCCAGGACGCGGGCGTGTGGACGATCTGGTCCATGGCCGTCCAGACCGGGTCCTAGCGTTTCGCTAGGGTTTGGTCCTTACCGATCATTGGGGCCGGTAAGGACGTCAGGGTACAGGCAGGGAGTCCCGATCATCATGAGGGGTTCGATGGAGGCCACGTCGGTGCTGGCGGGGCGCTATCGGGTGGATGCGCTGATCGGCAGGGGCGCGGTGGCCGAGGTGTGGAGCGGTCACGACTTGACGCGCGATTGGCCGGTGGCGGTCAAGCTGTTCGCTCCCCAGATGGCGGACCCGGCGATGCGGGCGCGTTTCGCGAGCGAGGCCCGCATCGCGGCCCGCGTGGTGCACACGAACGTGGTGAGCGTGTTCGACGTGGGCGAGCATGACGGGCGCCCGTTCCTGGTCATGGAGCTGCTGTCCGGGCGGAGCCTTGCCGCCGAGATCGCCGAGCGGGGGCCGTTGCCTCCCGAGAAGGTTCGCCATCTCATGGGCCAGGCCGCCGCCGGGCTGGAGGCCGCGCACCGGGCCGACGTGGTGCACCGCGACATCAAGCCCGCCAACCTGCACCTGACCGCGGACGAGCTGCTCAAGGTGGTGGACTTCGGCATCGCCCGCCTGGCCGGAGAGGAGATGAGCAGGCTGACCGCGGCCGGCACCGTGGTCGGCACCGCCGCCTATCTGTCGCCCGAGCAGATCCTGGGGCACGGCGGCGATGCCGGCGCGGACCTGTACGCGCTCGGCTGCGTGTGCTACGAGCTGCTGTGCGGGCGGCCCCCGTTCGTGGGCGTCCCAACCGAGCTGATTTACCAGCATCTCAACCAACCACCGGCGCCGCCACGATCGCTACGGCCGGGGATTCCCGCCGACCTGGAGGCTCTGGTGCTGGCGATGCTGGCCAAAGAGCCCGCCGCTCGCCCTGCGAGCGCGGCACAGGTACGGCACGCCCTTCTCTCCATGGGCTCACGGCGCGCACCGGGCGGCACCGCCGTGCTCGAGGTGCCGGGTCCGGACACCTGGTCTGGACACGACTCGCCCCGTCGGTGGTCCGCTCCGCGCCTCTACCTGGCCTCCGCCGCCTTCGCCGCGCTGGCCGGCGTCCTGGCACTCACGATCCTGACCGACTCGGCCCGCCAAGCCGCCGGCCCGGCGCCCTCCGCGCTCACGGCATCCCCGGTCACCGCGGCCTCGTCCGCGCTCGGCATGTCCCCGTCCGCCACGCCCACCAGCCCACGGCCGTCGTCCACGGCGCGACCTGCCGCATCAGAGGCGCTGGCCTGGCTCGCAGCCTTGGACCGGGCGCTCGCCGCCCACCAGCGGCAGGGCGGCATCGCTCCCGGCGTGGCCCGCGAGCTCCGGACCCGCATTGCAGAGGCGCGCGAGAAGCTCAACGAGGGCAAGATCGGCGAGGCGCGCAGTCGAGTTATGGATCTCGGGACGACGCTCAAGAAGGCGCGCAGAGAAGGCAGACTCGCCGATGGTCCTTTGGTCACGTTCCTGGCCCGCTCCGGCATGCCTCTCCCGCCAATCGACCAACAGCCCGATCATGGCCCTCCCGGCAAAGGTAAACACAAGGGGCACAAAGGGCATAAAAGTTACAAAAGACACAAATAGCGCCACCCTTACACCGCTACGGTGACCGACTGGCATGGCCGGCAGGTAAGCGCCCGTCCCATTGCCGCGCTGACGATCATTGGAGCGAGTACCCGAGCAACAGATGGATGGCCCCACGCCGTTCGACGTGGAGCCATCCCGGCCCTGTTACCTGAAGCGCCGCAGCCGCAGGCTGTTGCTGACCACGAACACGCTGGAGAACGCCATCGCCGCCCCTGCGATCATCGGGTTAGAGCAAGCCGAACGCCGCCAGCGGCAGGGCGGCCACGTTGTAGGCCAAGGCCCAGAACAGATTGCCCTTGATCGTGCCGAGCGTCCTACGGGACAGCCGGATGGCGTCGGCAGCTACCCGCAGGCCGAGATCGGCGAGCGCCTGGGGAGCGTACGCCTGCGGGCCAGGCGAGGAGGGTCGTGACGGCAGGGGCGTCGAGGACGGGGACGGCGGCGTGTTCCGGCCATTGCCATGCGCGGCTGCAAGCGGGGATGACCAGGAGCGTACGCCCGAGAGCGACGAGTTGGGCCAGCTGGGACTGGCTGTGGACCTCCGGCCCCGGGCCGGGCGGGTAGGTGTCGTCATGGCGTTGCCGCGGGCGATGTCATGATCTCAGCGCTGTCGAGACCGGTCATCACGTCGAACGGGGTATGCATGATCGCCATGTCGGCGCGGCCGTCGCGCAGGAGTCTGCGCTGCTCGCCGACCTCGCACAGCACCACGTCGATCTCCGCGGCGCCGGGCCGTGCGGCGTAGGAGTCGAGCAGCTCTTTCAACAACGCGGCGGCACGTGGCCCCCGGGCGACATGACCGTCACGCGCTTCGGCTACGGTGCCATGCAGCTCGCCAGGCCCGGGGTGATGGGTCCGCCCGCGGATCACGACGGTGCCCTCGCCGTCCTCCGCGAGCCGTCGACCTTGGGATCACGCACATCGACACCGCCGACGCGTACGGCCCCCGCGTCACCAACGAGCTCATTCGCGAAGCGCTGCACCCTTATCCCAGCTCGCTGCACGTGCTCACGAAAGTCGGCGCGGTCCGTGACGAGCAGGGCGGATGGCCGCCGGCCCGCGAGCCCGACCAACTGCGCCACGCGATCGACGAGAACCTCGAAGGCCTCGGGCTCGACACGCTGGACCTGGTCCACCTGCGCCTCGGCAACGCCGAGGGGCCCCGGGCGGGTCGCTTGCCCGTGCCTTCGAGACGCTGGTCGAGCTGCAGCAGCAGGGCATGATCCGGCATCTCGGCGTCAGCAACGCGACAGCGGAGCAGGTCACGGAGGCCCAGGCGATCGCGCCGATCGTAAGCGTGCAGGACATGTACAACCTCGCCCACCGCGAGAAGGGCAACGGCGAGGCCTGATATCGCAGCGGCTCCGGAGCGAAGCACCCCTGGCTCCTGCCGTGCGAGCTGCCGCTCCGAAAAGAAAAAGGCCACTTCCCTGAGGGAAGTGGCCCTCACTTACGGCCGCGCGAGAGCATACATCTTCGTGCCACCGACTGTGACCACCGTGCAGTAGTACTCGGGGCCTGCGGAGTTGGCGGCGGCATTGCAGGACTTCGCACCTGCGGTGGTGTACGGGTACCACCGGACGATCACCTCCGCGGAGGCCGGCGCCGGAACGAGGACGGCGACCATCGCGGCGGTGGTGACGGCGGCCGACATGCCCAGCGAGAGACGCCTCACGACAGTCTTCATACGGCGTTCCTTTCGATTCTTGGAGCCTCTCCGGAAAGAAGAAGCGCCCATTTCCTGCGGCTCCGTTAACGGAATTTCGGTCTGATCTTATGAAGAGCACGCCTGATTTCCGCCTGTTTTCCGCAGGCCGCTGACCTACCATGCGACCTTCAGGCAACGGGGCCTCGGCCATAGACTCTTACGGTGTCAGGAGGTGGGACGGGCCGGGAGCCGCAGGTGGGGAGGCAGGACCCCAGGGCGCCGGCGTTCCTGTTCCGCCTCCTCGGGCCCGTCGAGCTGGAGGCGGGCGCCGGGCGGGTCACCTTCCGCGGCAAGCAGGCGGCCCTGCTCACGGCACTGCTGCTGCAGGCCGGGCGGGTGATCTCGACGCAGCGCCTGGCGGAGGCAGTCTGGGACGAGGCGCTGCCCCGCGACCCGGCCTCCCGGATCAGGATGTTGATCTCCGAGGTACGCCGCGCCTGCGCCGCCCTGGGCGTCGATGTGATCGGTACGCAGCGGCCGGGCTACATGTTACGGCTGGGCGCCGGCCGGCTCGACCTCGCCTGCTTCCAGTCACAGGTGTCGCTGGCCCGGGAGGCGATGGCCGGGGGTCGGTTCGAGGAGGCGCTCGCCCTTTATGACGAGGCGCTGAGCTGGTGGCAGGGTCCGCCGCTGGGCGGACTCAGTGGCTCGTTCGCCGAGGCGCAGACCGAGTGGCTGGGCGGGCTGCGGCTCGACGCCCTGGAGGAGCGGCAGTCGGTGCTGCTGGAGCTGGGCAGGGACACCGAGGTCGTCACGGAGGCGCGCGCGCTGGCCGCCGAGGCCCCGCTCAGGGAACGCCCGCACGGGCAGCTCATGTGGGCGCTGCACCGCAGTGGGCGGCGCGGCGAGGCGCTGGAGGTCTACCGACAGTTCCGCACCCGGTTGGTCGAGGAACTGGGCCTGGAGCCCAGTGACGAGCTGCAGCAGGTGCAGCGGCAGATCCTGCGGTCCGACGCGGCCCCGCCACGGCGGCAGGACGGGCCGGCGCCGGAGACGTCCCTGCCCGTGCCCGGTCAGCTTCCAGCCGCGCCCGCCGCGTTCACCCACAGGAGCCGCGAGCTGCGCGAGCTGGACCACGTGGCCTGCGGAGCCGACAGCGTGGGCGTGGCCGTGATCAGCGGGCCCGGCGGCATCGGCAAGACCTGGCTGGCGCTGCACTGGGCGCACACCCGTCGCGACCGTTACCCCGATGGTCAGCTGTACGTGAACCTGCGCGGTTTCGGCAACGTCGAGGAGCAGCTGTCCCCGAGCACCGTACTGCGCCATTTCCTGACGGCGCTGGGCGTGCCGCCCACAATGATCCCCGCGGACCAGGAGGCGCAGGCAGCGCTGTACCGGTCGGTGCTGGCCGAGCGCCGGCTGCTGGTCGTCCTGGACAACGCCAGGGACAGCGCCCAGGTGACACCGCTCATCCCCGGTAGGCCGGGCTGCACGGTGCTGGTGACCAGCCGCAACCGGCTGGTGAGCCTGCACGCCACTCACTCGGCCCGCCTGCTGGAGGTGGGCGCCTTCTCCGATGAGGAGGCCTACCGGATGCTCTCCCACCACGTCGGCCCGCAGACGCTGGCCGCCGACCCCGCCTCCACCGCCGTGCTGCTGGAGCACAGCGGCGGCCTGCCGCTGGCGTTGGGGGTGCTGGCCGCCCGCGCCAGCGCGCAGCCCGCCTTTCCCCTGGCCGTGCTCGCCCAGGAACTCCGCGATCCGGCCACCAGGCTCGACGCGTTGCAGACCGACGACCTGGGCGCGGGCCTGCGCGCGGTGTTCGCCTCTTCGTACGCGGCACTGGACGTGCGGGCCGCCCGGCTGTTCCTGCTGTTGGGGACGGCCCCCGGCCCGGGGATCGGCCTGCCGGGGGCGGCCGCGCTCGCCGGGCTGCCGAGCGCCGAGACCCGCGCGCTGCTGTCCATGCTGGAGACCGCCAACCTGGTCAGACAGCTCTCCCCCGGCCGGTACTGGATGCACGACCTCGTCCGGCTCTACGCCGCCGAGCGGACCGAGGCCGACCTGCCGTCGGAGACGCGGGACCAGGCCCTGGGGCGCCTGGTCGAGACCTACACGGCCATGGCCCGGGCCGCGGACCGGATGCTCTTCCCGCACCGTCCGGCCATCGCGGCTCCTCCCGCGGCGGTGAACGTGCCGGCTTTCGAGGACGCCGCCGCCGCGCTGGCCTGGTTCGAGACCGAGCTGCCGTGCCTGCTGGCCGCGCAGCTCCTGGCCCTGATGCTGGGCCTGGACGTGGCAGTCTGGCAACTCGCCTGGGGCATGAACACCTTTCTGCTGCGCCGCTTTCACAACCGCGAGCGGCTCGCCGCCTGGCAGCTCGCGCTGACGGCGGCGGAACGCCTGGACGATCCGCACACCACCGCCGTCGTCCTCTGGCACACGGGGTACGCCCACGCGGCGCGCGACCGGATCGACGAGGCGGTCGACCACCTGGAGCGGGCGCTGGAGCTGTTCGAACAGGCCGGGGACCGGCTCCTGCTGGCCCAGGTACACCACACGATGGGCTGGATGTGGAGCGTACGCGGGCAGCCGCGACGTGGGCTGGGCCACGCACAAACCGCGCTGCGGCTCCAGCGCGAGGCCGGTGATCCCATCTGGGAGGCAAATGCTCTCGGCGCCGTGGGCTGGATCCGCCTGCAACTCGGCGAGCACGAGGCGGCCCGCGACGCTTGCGAGCAGGCCCTGACGATCTTCCGCCGGCACCGGGACCGCGACGGCGAGGCGGCCACGCTCGACAGTCTGGGCAAGCTCGCCTTCGACCGGGGCGACCACGAGCGCGCGCTGGAGTACTACGGGCAGTGCCTCGACCTGCGTAAGGCCACCGGCAACACCTTCCAGAGCGCCGACACGCTGGTATGCCTAGGCGACGTGCATCAGGCCCTCGGCGACGACGCCGAGGCGCGGGCCGCCTGGCGCGACGCGCTGTGCCTGTACGACTCCCACCATCGCCGGGCCGACAGCGAGCGGGTGCGGGAGCGGCTGGCGAACGCGTGAGGCCTAAGGATCAGCAGGGTGTCATGAAGATCTCGCTCCCCGGCTGCGACGGCCAGGCCATCGGCGTCTATCACGCGGTCCACCAGCTCGGCCTGCGCGTCCCTGACGGTCCCAGTGTGATCGGCTTCGACGACATGCCTTCCGCACGGTGGGCCATCCCGCCGCTGACCACCATCCGCCTGCCCCTGGCCGAGATGGCCGCGTCGGCCACCTCGATGGTGCTGAAGCTAGCCGACGTCGAACGGCTGCCGCAGAACCGCGTCGAACTCGCCGCCGAGCTCGTCGTACGCGAGAGCACCGCGCCCGCCCAGTACTCCAGTGACACATCGCGATCATGGATCGGATCTGCGCTGGTAACGGCAGTGCCGAGCCATGGCTTGGTGGCGTCGGCGCCAGTGTGACCAGCGCAGAACGTCCGTGATGGAGCGGTGCCGGATCAGCACGAGGGCGGCGAGCAGCCGGCAGATCTCGGGCAGGGTCAACCACCGCGTCAGCGATCCAGAAACCGCGACCATGACCCTCGGCGACCTCGACCCGCCCGCGCTCGTCTCCGCGCGGGCCATCGCCGCCGAGACACCCGGCGTCGCGATCGTCGCCGGACAGGACGGCCAGTGGTATCGCGCCCGCTCCTTCTACGTCACCGAAACCACCGCCGACCACGCCGCCCGCACCCACGACCACCTCACCCCCGCCTGGGACGAGATCACCGCCCACGTGCCGGATCCCGTCAACGCCTAATGGGAGCTACCGGCTCTGCTGTTGGGGCAGACTCGGTGCCTGGTAGCCGCTGGTGAATGAGTACTCCCGACGCCTGGATCTCGAGTCCTAGGGTCAGATCGTGCCCTCACCAGTAGGCCAGGGGCCTTGATCGCTGATGGATGCTCCTATGTCGTGTCAAGCGACTGCTAGAAGATCGTTTCCGCGGGCTGTCGGGCTGGTCAGGACCCAGGCCGTCAGGGCGTCCACGATCACGAAGCTGTACCGGGACCTCATGGCCGGCGGCGGGAAGAACGGCCGGCCGCTTTCCTCACGGACGGTCGACTACGTCCATGCCATCCTCCGCAAGGCATTCCGCGACGCGGTGAACGTCGACGAGTTGTTGTCGTCCAGCCCGGTCGACAAGGCCAAGCGTCCCCGCCGCGAGATCAGGGAGCCGGGCACCGTTTGGACCACGGACCAGCTCAAGGCATTCCTCCGCTACTCCCGCGATCACCGTCTCTGGCCCTTCTTCCACCTGGCGGCCTACACCGGTGCACGTCGTGGCGAGCTCCTGATCAAGCGCTACAACGAGACCTACCCGGACCACCCGCTACCGCATGCCCGGCTCCACGATCTGAGGCACATCCATGCGACCACGCTTCTCCTGGCCGGTGTGCCGGTCCACGTCGTAGCGGCCCGCCTCGGCCACGCCGACCCCTCGATCACCCTGAGGGTCTACGCCCAAGTGATCCGCGCGGCGGGAGCCTCGGCCGCGGAGGTCTTCGCGAAGTCGATCAACGACCAGAAAGGCTGGTGTTAGCAACCCTGTTAGCAAGATCGCGAAATTGTCCTGACAAACACGAAGGCCCGCTCCAGGATGTCCCTGGTGGCGGGCCTTTCGACTGTGCGCGGCCGACAGGAGTCGAACCCGTAACCTTCTGATCCGTAGTCAGATGCTCTATCCATTGAGCTACGGCCGCTTGTTGCTAGACCAGCATAGCGGGTTCTTGGGGGTGCCTCGAACCACATCTCGCAATCATGAGCTCGCCGGCTCCGCCTTGCGGGGCCACAGCGTGTAGCTGAGCGGCCAGAGCGCGGCTATCAGCGGTATCTTGAACAGACCTCCCATGAAAGCGACCAGGGCCTCCGTACGCGCCGGGTCGTCGACGAGCCACACCAGGCCGAGCAGCACGACGCAGGCGATCCCGTACGCCAGGACGATGCGCAGCCATATCGCCCATTCGTAACGGGCTCTGGCCATGCCTCCTGCCGGCGGTTTCCAGGGTGGTGGGCCGTCGGCGAAGCGGTGGTGGAAGTGGGCGTCCGCCCAGCGGATGGTGCGGTGGCCGAAGACGATCGAGTAGGCCAGGTACGCCGCCGCCAGCCCGTGCCGGAAGTCGCCCGTGGCGCCGCCGCGCATGTCGATGACGGCCGCCGCCAGGAGGATCACGTCCAGGAGGGGGACGGCGAGCAGGAGGGCGGTGCTCAGCGTGCGGCGGTTCCAGAGGTAGCGGGAGGCCAGTCCGAGGGCCAGCAGGATCCAGAAGCCGATTTCGCAGCCGATGAGGATGGCGACAATCACGTGTTCCAGTGTCCGGCGGGGTGCGGGCCGGCACATCGTCAGCGAAAACGAGCTTGTGGATACATCGAAGGGTGTATCCACAGGCGGTCGCGTAGCAGGAGGGAACCGGGTCCGGAGGGTGGTGGGATGAGGATATGAAACGGGTGGCGTTGGGTGCCGGGCTCGCGTTCGCGACGGGGCTGGTGCTGATCGCGGGCGGGGCGCACTTCCAGCGTGGCCTGCCCGAATGGTGGCTCGCCGGGCCGCTGGCGTTGACCTGCGCGGCAGTGCTGGTGCGGCGGCGGGCGCCGCGGCTGTGCCTGGGTCTGGGGGTGGCGGGCATCGCGGCCGACGTGGCGGTGGGGCCGTCGCTGGGCACGATTCTCGTCTTCACCGACAACCTGTACGCCGCGGCGCTCTACGGGCCGGCCAGGCTGGCCCGGTGGCTGCTGGGCATCAGCGCGGTGCTGGCGGTCGTCGTGGGGGCGGTGACGGGCTTCGTCGAAGGTGACTGGCTGGTGCCGGCCGTCATGGGCATCCAGGCCGGGCTCGTGCTGGTCACTCCCGTCCTCACCGCGATGGTGGTGCGGGAGCAGCGGGATCGGGCAGTGGCCGAGCGGGAGCGGGCCGAGCAGGTGGCGCATCTCGCCGAGCTCGATCGGCAGGCGGCGGTGGCGGCCGAACGCACCCGGATGGCTCGCGAGCTGCACGACATGATCGCCAACCATTTCAGCGCCATCGCCATCCAGTCCACGGCCGCGCTCTCGCGCAAGGACCTCGATCGGGCGACGGTGCGGAAAATCATGGAGTCCGTACGGGAGAACAGCCTGCAGGGCATGGCCGAGATGCGGGCGATGATCGGGCTGCTGCGGCACGAGGGCGATGATGCGGAGGAGGTGACCCGGCCGCGGCTGGCCGATGCGGAGAGCCTGGTCGACAGGGCCAGGCGGGCGGGCATGGAGGCGGAGTTCCGGGTCGAGGGCGAGCCGCGCGAGGTGCCGGCGGCCGTCGATCTGGCCGGCTACCGCATCCTGCAGGAGGCGCTGACCAACGCGCTCAAGCACGGCGACTCGCTGGTGGAGGTGGTCGTGTCCTACGGCCCCGAGCAGGTGACGTTGACGGTCGACAACCCGGTCCAGGGGAGCGACGCGCGGCTGCCGGGGGCCGGGGCGGGGCTGATCGGGATGCGGGAGCGGGCGTCCCTGGTGGAGGGCTCCTTCGAGGCGGGTCCCCAGGGGGACGGATGGCGGGTGGCCGCGGTGCTCCCCGCGGCTCCCGGTGAGAAGTCGTGAATGAAGGTGACGTGGTGGAGGTGCATGGGTGAGCATCAGGGTGCTGGTGGCCGACGATCATGCGGCGGTCAGGGCCGGGATCGTGCTGATCCTCGACGGCGTGGACGACATCGAGGTGGTCGGTGAGGCGGCCGACGGGGAGCAGGCCGTGGCGATGGCCAGGGAGTTGCGTCCGCACGTGGTGTTGATGGACGTACGCATGCCCCGGCTCGACGGCATCTCCGCCGCCAGGGAACTGTCGGGGGTGTGTGATGTGCTGATCCTGACGACGTTCGATGTGGACGAGTACGTTTTCGGGGCGCTGCGGGCCGGGGCTGCCGGCTTCCTGCTGAAGAACACCGACGCCGATGCGCTGGTCGAGGCGGTCCGGCTGGTGGCGCGGGGCGACGGGCTCATCTCGCCCGGTGTCACGCGGAGATTGATCGCCGCTTTCGCGGAGCAAGCGCCGCGCAGGGAGCCGCGTCCCGGCCCGGAGGGTCTGACGCCGCGGGAGCGGGAGGTGCTGGCCTGCATCGGGCGGGGCCTGTCCAACGCCGAGATCGCCAGAGAGCTCGACATGGCGGAGGCCACGACGAAGACGCACGTCAGCCGGGTGCTGAACAAACTGGGCCTGAAGAGTCGCGTGCAGGCGGCGATTTATTACTCAGAGGGGGCATAAAGCGTGGATGACCACGCCTCCGCCGACCGGGCCGCCGACCGGGCCGCCCTCCGGGCCGCCGTCTGGGCCGCCGTCCGGGCCGCCGCCTCCTCGCCGGACCGGGCTGGTCGTGGGGCTGGCGTTCGCCGGGGTGTTCGGCTATCTGCTCGTCAACGTGGCCGTGGGGTTGGTCGCCGTGTCCGTGGGGTCGACGGCGGCCTTCGGGGTCGCGGCGGGAGTCCTTGCGGTGGTGGGTCTCGGGCTGGGCACCGCATTCGTGCTGCTGCGCAAGCCGTGGTCGCGAGGGCTGGGGCTGGGGTTGATGATCGGGTGGGCGCTGGCGTCGATCGTGTCGGCCGGTTACTGTACGGGGCTCAATCCCGAGTTGTACGCGTAGGCGGCGCCTGTTGGCCAATGTCAACCGGTTCCTCCTAGTCTGATCCCGACTAGGAGGTGAGCGTCAGTGGGGACGCCGGGTGATGAGGGGCCGGAGCAGGGGTGGGTACCACCGCAGGGGCCTCCGTCTCAGGGGCCTCCATCTGAGGGGTCTTCGCCTCAAGGGCCAACCTCTCATGGGCCTCCGCCCCAAGGACCTCCCTCTCAAGGGAGCCCGTCCCAAGGGCCACCGCCGTACGGATCGTCGCCATACGGACCACCGCCTGAAGGCCCACCCCAAGGCCCACCTCAAGGCTCGTACCAAGGGCCGCCCCAAGGACAACCGCCCTACCAGCACCTCCCGTACGGCCCTCCGCCGCCGCCCCCGTCGGGAGGCGCCTCCGCCGGTGTGCTGATCGCGTTCATGTTCGTCGGCCTGACCGTCTACAGCGTCATCAACGCGGTCCTCGGGTTCGCCGTCTTCTTGGCCGCCATGGAAGCCGACGGTGGCTCCACCCCGTACGTGATCGTCGGCGCGGCCGTGCTCGCCCTGGTCGGATTGGGTGCGGGCATCGGGTTGTGCCTGGTCCGCGGCAAGGTCTGGGCGAGAGGCACCGGCCTCGGGCTGATGATCGGGTGGGCGCTCTGGTCGATCCTGACCGCCGGCATCTGCACGGGGCTCAACCCCAGCGTGTACGGCTGAAGCATGCCTTATCACGAGATCTTCGTCGGCCTCGGCGTCCTGGTGGCCTCCGCGGTCTTCGTGTGGGAGGCGAGAAGGCGTGGGGCGTTCAACGAGCAGTCGTTGATCGCTGTCGCCGGGGCTCTGGTGGGCGGCGCCATCGGGATGCGCCTGGCGGGCTGGCTGGAGACGCTCGACCTCGAGGACCTCTGGCTGTACGGTTCCCGCAGCGTTCTCGGCGGCCTGACGGGCGCGTACGTGGGCGTCCTGGTGGCCAAGAAGCTCATCGGTTACAAGGAGCGCACCGGTGACCTGTTCGCCCCGGCGGTGGCGCTGGGGATGGCGGTCGGTCGGATCGGCTGTCATCTGACGGAGGCTCCGGGCCGGCCGACCGATCTGCCGTGGGGCGTGCACGCCCCGCCGACCACCCCTGAGTGTCCCGGCTGTCTCACCGGCCAGGCGATGCACCCGTCGTTCGTCTACGAGATCGTCTTCCAGCTCGCCGCGTTCGCCGTGCTGCTCTGGGCCCGCAGGCGGCTGGCCCGGCCGGGGGAGTTGTTCACCCTCTACGTCGCCGCGTACGCCGTCTTCCGTTTCCTCGTCGAGTTCACCAGGGCCAACGAGACGGTCTGGCTGGATCTGACCAGGCCGCAGTGGTTCCTGGTCCCGGGCGTGCTGCTGTTGTCCCTCAGGCTCGGGTACGGCTGGCGGCGCGGCTACTACGATTCCCTCTTCGAACGGAAGGTCCTGCCATGAGCACAGGGATGGGGCTGCGGGGCGACCGCATTCTCAGGTACGTCAATGCGTTCTGCCCGAGTTGTCACGGCCGCGACCTCGATCGGGTGGAGCGGCTGAGCGGCTATCTGGCCGAGCGTGACGGCAAGGTCTGGCTGGAACGCGGATGCCGCGAACACGGATTTATCCGGACTCTGTACGACGAAGACCCGGAAATCTTGGCGTACCTCGAAGAATGGACCGCTCCCACCAAGCAGCACATGCCGGATGTGTCGGGGAACTTTCGTCAGGTCCCCGAGGCGTACCTCCACGGCCTCCCCGAGATGCAGACCCAGCACACCTGCATCCTCCTCGAAGACATCGCGGAAGCCTGCAACCTGCGCTGTCCCACCTGCTTCGCCGACAGCTCGCCCGACCTGACCGGCATCGTCCCCGTCCCCGACATCCTCGCGAACGTCGACCAGCGCCTCGGGCGCGAGAACGGCAAGCTCGACGTCCTCATGCTGAGCGGCGGCGAGCCGACCCTCCACCCCGAGCTCGGCACCCTCCTGGCCGAGCTGGTCGACCGCCCGGTCACCCGCATCCTGATCAACACCAACGGCGTCCTCGTCGCCAGGGACGACGCCCTGCTCGACCTGCTCGCCGAGCACAGGGAGCGCGTCGAGGTCTACCTCCAGTACGACGGCTCGGCCGAGGCCTCGAAACACCACAGGGGCGGCGACCTCACCCGCATCAAGGCGCAGGCCCTCCAGCGCCTGTCCGAACGCGAGATCTTCACCACCCTCGTCATGACGGCCGCGCTCGGCGTCAACGACGGCGAGATCGGCGACGTCGTACGCCTGGCCCTCGACACCCCGTACGTCGGAGGCGTGTCACTGCAGCCCCAGTTCGGCTCCGGCAGGTCGGGCACCATCGACCCGGACGACCGGCTCACCCACACCGGCGTGCTCAGCCGCCTGGGCCCGCAGACCGGCGGCCTGGTCACCTGGCGCGACCTGACCGCGCTGCCCTGTTCACACCCGCACTGCTGCTCGGTCGGCTACCTCATCCGCGACGACGCCCGCGAGTGGCGCTCGCTGACGGCGCTGATGGGTCACGACCGGCTCAAGGAGAACCTCGGCCTGGTCTCCAACCGCATCGCCGACACCGAGATCCCGCGCGAGCTGCGGCTGGCCGTACAGGAGTCCCTGCTCGGACTGCTGTCGGAGCAGTCGTCGCTCTCGCACCCGCAGATCGGCGACCTGTGGCGCGACATCTGCGAGAACTGCGACCTCGGCGTCTCCACCCTCCTCACCCTGGCGTCGTCGGCACTGCCGGGCCGGCGCAGGAAGTTGCGCAGGATGATGGGGGAGCGGATCGTGCGCATCACCGTCAAACCGTTCATGGACATCTCGACCATGATCGAGGAGCGGCTCACGCAGTGCTGCGTGCACGTGGGGACGCGTGCCGAGCAGGACCAGTGCGCGCCGTTCTGCGCCGTGCAGGCCTGGCCGCAGTTGTCGCGGCAGCGGTTGTCCGCGGTGGCCGCGCGGCCCAGCGTCCCGTTCGAGGTGGTGTCGTGAACAAGGAGCCGTACGATCCGCTGCGGTTGTGCGTGTACGCGACCGTGGCGCTGCTGGCCTGGCTGCTCGGGCCGTGGGCGGTGCTCGGGTTCGCGGTGCTGGGGTTCGCCGGTTACTGGAGGGCGCGGCGAGCCGGGCTGACCCGGAGCAAGTGCCTGCTCAGGGACACCCGGCTCGTGCTGGCCTACCTCGCCCTCATCGGCGTGGCGGCACTCGCGGCGATCATCCTCTGACGCTATTGGGCGGGTACGTACAGGCTGAGGGTCTCGGCGACGCAGGCCGGGCGCTTCTCGCCCTCGATCTCGATCGTCATCTTCAGGTTGGACAGGTAGCCGGCCGGCGTGCCCTTGACGTCGGTGAGCTCGCCGGTGGCCCTGATGCGCGCGCCGACGAGCACCGGCCTGGGGAAGCGGACCTTGTTGAGGCCGTAGTTGACGCCCATGGCGATGCCCTCGACCTTGACCATCTCGAACATGAACGACGGGAGCAGCGACAGGCTCAGGTAGCCGTGGGCGATCGTGCCGCCGAACGGGCCCTCCTTGGCGCGCTCCACGTCCACGTGGATCCACTGGTGGTCATGGGTGGCGTCGGCGAAGAGGTTGACCTGGTCCTGGGTCACCGTCTGCCACTCGGTCGGGCCGAAGGTCTCGCCGACGGCCGCCTTGAGCTCCTGTACATTCGCGAAGGTCCGCATGGTCCCGAACGCTATTGCGCGGGTGGCGCGGCTGCCAAGTTCGCCGCCTTCAGCGGGACACGTCGAGCTGTTGCGAAGATCTTTACTCGAAACCATCGCATAGATGTTCGAGTCCGCGCTACAGTCTTAGGTACCGCAATCGAACAAGGGTTCGGCCTGGTGAGAGGGGGTGTGTCCGATGACGGTGCTCGCGCTGGCCCCTGTCCGGACACGCCGTAGCACTTTCTTCCCAAATCTAAGACGGCCGCTATATCCGGCAATAGAGTCCGAGAGCGTGGACCCTGTGCGCAACCCCTATGCCCCCGGCGCCGGGCAGCGTCCGCCGGAGCTCGCCGGGCGCGATCGAGAGCTGCAGCAGTTCGAGGTCGTGCTGGAGCGAGTCGCCCGTGGGCGGCCCGAGCGCAGCATGGTCGTCACCGGCCTGCGGGGGGTCGGCAAGACCGTTCTGCTCAACACGTTCAAGTCCATGGCCATGCAGCGGTTGTGGGGCACGGGCAAGATCGAGGCCCGGCCCGACCAGTCGATCAGGCGGCCGGTCGCGGCCGCCCTGCACATGGCGATCCGCGAGCTGGCTCCGCGTCACCGCGCGCCCGAGCGCATCGAGGAGTTCCTCGGGGTGCTCAAGGCGTTCGCCATGCGCGATCCGGCCGCGGCCAAAGGCACCTCTCACTGGTCGCCCGGCATCGAGGTGCCCGCCAGCCGCGGGCGCGCCGACTCCGGCGACCTGGAGATCGACCTCACCGAGCTGTTCGTCGACGCCGCCGGCGTGGCCACCGACCTGGCGGTGGGCATCGCGCTGTTCATCGACGAGATGCAGGACGTGCAGCCCGCCGACGTCTCCGCGCTCTGCGCCGCCTGCCACGAGCTGTCGCAGTCGGGCGGGCCGCTGATCGTGGTGGGCGCCGGGCTGCCGCACCTGCCGAGCGTGCTGTCGGCCAGCAAGAGCTATTCCGAGCGGCTCTTCCGCTACGCGCGCATCGACAAGCTCGACCGCGACGCCGCCGACATGGCGCTGATCCTGCCGGCGCGCGAGGAAGAGGTGGAGTTCACCCAGGAGGCGCTCGACGCCCTCTACGAAGCCGCCGACGGTTATCCCTACTTCGTCCAGGCCTACGGCAAGGTCGCCTGGGATCTCGCGCCGCGCAGCCCGATCACCATCGAAGACGTCAAGGTCTCCGCTCCGGAGGCCGAGGAGGAGCTCGCCGTCGGGTTCTTCGGCAGCCGCTACGAGCGGGCCACCCCGGCCGAGCGCGACTACATGCACGCCATGGCGCAGATCGGCGACGAGCCGGTCGCGACCGCCGAGGTGGCCGACGCCCTCGGGCGCAAGCCGTCCAGCCTCTCGCCCGCCCGCGACAGCCTCATCAAGAAAGGGCTCATCTACAGCGCCGAGCGCGGCCTGATCGCGTTCACGGTGCCGCACTTCGGGAAGTACCTGCGCGCTCAGCCCGTCTGAGCGGCGCCCCTAGACCTCTATTGGGCTGTCTAGTGGGGAAGCTAGACAGCCCAATAGAGCTATATCGGCCTGCCTGTCGAGCGGAATCTAATGGTTTCTAGCGTCAGGCCGATACTGGCGTATATTCCGTCAGAGACTCGCTGCCCTCCGAGCCGACCACGGCCATCCGCACCGCCGGGCGCCGGCCGCTGAGATAGACGGCGAAGACGACGTCGTCGTGGTCGTGGTTCTGGAAGGCGAAGAAACGCCAGCACAGCTCGCGCCAGCTGTCGTACGGCTCGAGCGACGTGAGCCCCTCCCGGTGGGCGCGCCAGGCGCCACTCGACCTGAGCCGGGCCAGCGTCGCCGACTCCGACGGGCCGCGCCGCTGCTCGCACGGGGCACGGAAGCGGGCGCGTTCGATCAGCTCGGCGGTCTCCGGCGACAACACGAGCAGCAGGGCCACCCCCGCGGCCGTGAGCCACGACGGGTGCAACACGGCCACCCACCCGGGCACCGGCGCCAGCACCGACATCCCGGCCATCCCGGTCAACACCACGGTCCGGCCGATCGAACGCACCCCGACCGGCGCCGAGCTCACCTCGCCGAAGCAGCCGCACCCCGCGTCCGGCCGCCGCCTGCGCAACTCCAGCAGCACGTACGTGGACATCGCGAAGAAGGCGACCGTTGCCCACCTGAAGATCGCATGGCCGGTCGCCAGCAGACCCGCGGCCAGCACCAGCTCGCCGGCCGCGCACACCAGCAGCGCCGGAACCCGCAAACGCCCCGGCACCAGGACCGCCGGCCCCAGCCTGGACAGCGCGCCCGGCTCACCCCCCGAGCGCACCGTGATCACCTTGGCCATGGTGCCCAGGACGAGCAGCACGACCAGCAGCGGGAGCTGCGATTCCCACACGTGCGTCACCCCAATCCGATCTGAGCGTTGAAGCACCCCTTGACCAGGTCACCGCCGAGCTCCACGTAGGAGAACGGCGACAACTCGACGATCCGCCCGCGCGGCGAGGTGTCGCACTCGACGCACCGGTCGCAGAACCGCCCGGCCAGACACCCGCACGCCACCACCGGCACGTCGGCGGCGCGCTTGGAGCACACGTTCGTCACCCGGAGCAGCGACCCGACCGACAGGTACGGCAGCCCGGCACACGACACCCCCGCCTGGGCGCAGCCGGTGTCGGCCCGCTCCAGCATCGGGTAGGCCGCGCCCCGCTCCTCCTCGTCGAACGTGTCGGACCAGGTGGCGGTGCCCGAGATGCCGGCCGCCATCCCCGCGTGCACGGGCGGCGGCGAGGGCACGGCCCGCGCCAGGTAAGGAGGTTGCGAGGTCGCGGGGAGCAGCGCCAGGCTCCCGCCGTCCTGCCTGATCCCGATGGCGTCGAACAGGTAACCGGGCTCGAATTTGGGATGCCGTACCTGCAGCCGTCCTGAAGCCCGGTAGGGGATGGTGATCGTCCGGTGGCCGCGGTGCGGCCCGCAGTCGAGCTCGACCGCTAGGTCCCTGCGTCCCTCGATCGACAGGATCATTCCCGTGATGCGCGTGGCGTCGGCCCAGATCCGCTCGACCACCCGCCCGTCGCGTAAGGCCCGCATCATGACCATGGCGCCCACGGGAAGGTCGGTGGGCGCCGCGTCCCCGCCGTGCCACGCGGTGGCCCACGGCGCGATCACGAGCCGTTCCTCGGTGCCGTCGGGGGTCTCGATGATGATCAGATGCGGGCTGACGTCCAGAATCTCGCCGGCGACGGCGCGTAAAGGGTCCGCGTTGTCCGGAGCGGGATCCGATTCGCGGCCCAGTACGGCGGCGGCGAGCACCCGGCGGCGCTCAACGCTCGGATACCCCATGCGCCCTCCCTCGTCGGCTACTAGATTCACACGACTTGGGGGTGGCTTACACCGTACCGGGGCAGACAAGAGCAAAATACGCAACCCCGGGGAAGTGACTAGACACCCGGCGGCGTACAAACCGCCACCGACCTTGACGGACCTTTGTCGTGGGCGGGCCGAAACCTGAATTCCGGTTCAGGCCCAATAGGGCATCGGGCTGCGATTCTGGCCACGATGCAGACCACCGGCTGGGAAGACGAGTTCCGCGAGTACGTGCAGGCCCGCGGGCCTGCGCTGCTGCGTGCCGCCCACCAGCTCACCGGGCACCCGCTGGACGCCGAGGACCTGCTGCAGAACGCGCTGACCAAGACGTACCTGGCCTGGGATCGCATCGAGGACCGGGGCGCGCTCGACGGCTACGTGCGGCGGGCCATGGTGAACATCAACATCTCGCAGTGGCGGCGCCGCAAGCTGGAGGAATATCCGTCGGCCGACCTGCCCGAGACGACCACGTCCGAGGCGGTGGGCGGCGGCGAGGTGCACGAGCAGCTCGAACAGGCGCTGGAGGAACTGCCCGAGCGGATGCGGGCGGCGATCGTGCTGCGCTACTACGAGGACATGACGGAGCCGGAGATCGCCAGGACGCTGGGGATCAGCGTCGGAACGGTCAAGAGCACGGTGTCGCGGGCGATGGCCAAGCTGAGGAGCGCGCTACTGCCGTCACGATGAGGCGCGCGCTTCCGCGTACGTCGGCATCAGGATGAGGCCTGCGCACTCGCGTACGTCGGGATGAGGCCCGCACCTTCGCGTACGTTCGAGATCAGGATGTGGCCCGTGCTTCCGCGTCCGTCTCGACCGCGCCGGCGGTGGCGCAGGGGCGTACGACGTCTCTGATCTTGCGCAGGCTGCCCAGGAACGCCTCCAACTCGGACATGCTCAGCAGCCCGGTGAGGCAGTCGTCGATGTCCTGCAGGTGTTGCGGCAGCACGGTCTCCAGCCGCTCGCGCCCGGCGTCGGTCAGCACCGCGTAGGAGGCCCTGCGGTCGGTGGGGCACGCCTCGCGGCGCACCAGCCCTTCGCGTTCGAGCCGGTCGACGACCCTGGTCACGCCGCTGGTGGACAGTCCGGTCTGGGCGGCGAGATCGCTCATCCGCAGCCGCTGCCAGGGCGAGCGGGCCAGCCGGATGACGGTCTCGAAGTCGATCTCGGACAACCCCGCCGCGGTCAGCACGGGCTGGAACCGGGCCATCAGACCGGCGTACGCCTCGCTCAGGAGTCCGATGGCCGTCAGCCGTGGGTCGTCGAAGTTCAGCACACTCAACAGCTTAGCCGACGACAGTTGACGGACGGAATTTTCCTCATGTACATATTTGTTGTCGCAAATATTGCAACCCGAACCCCTTCTGAGGAGAACCCCGATGACCACTCGTACCTGGGAGTCCTTGACCATCCCGGCCGCCGGCACCTACAACCTCGACGTGGCTCACACGCGCGTCGGGTTCGTGGTGAAGCACATGATGGTCAGCAAGGTCCGCGGCTCGTTCGGCTCCTTCAGCGGCTCGGTCACGATCGCCGACAACCCGCTGGAGTCGTCCGCCGAGCTCACCATCAAGGCCGACAGCATCACCACGGGCGTGGCCGACCGCGACGGCCACCTGCGCGGCGACGACTTCCTGTCCGCCGAGAAATACCCGGAGATCACCTTCAGGAGCACCCGCGTGGTCGGGCACAAGGGTGACGAGTTCACCGTCGTCGGCGATCTGACCATCCGCGACGTCACCAAGGAGGTCGAGCTCACGGTCGAGTACGGCGGCGCCGGCACGAACCCGTGGGGCCAGGCCGTGTGGGGCTACACGATCACCACGGAGATCGACCGCGAGGAGTTCGGCCTGACCTGGAACCAGACCCTGGAGACGGGCGGCGTGCTGGTGGGCAAGAAGGTCAAGATCGAGATCGAGGGCGAAGCCAACCCCGCCTGACACTTCGCGATCTTGAGGCGTTGGGGGCCACCCGGCGACGGCCACCGCATGGTCATTCGGAGCCTGTGGACAGCCGAAGATCGTGCGGTCACGGCCAGGTCGTCACTGAGGGAATCAGTGGAACCGGTCCGGTCGGCAACCGGCGAGCTCGAGGGCTGGTAGCCCGGTGAGGATCTCGGAAGCGCCAAGGCGGCCGGCCGCGGCGGCCAGGGTGATCGCCGAGTGCATCACGCTGACGTACAGACCGCGGGTGCCGGCGGGGCGGCCGATGACCGGTTCCCCGTCGGCAGGCATCGGACGCCAGCCGATCTCGGCGGAGACGACCTCCGTGCCGCCGGCTCCGGCGAAGGAAGCAGCGAACCGGTCGCGGACACGTCGGGAGGTCCCGAGCAGCGCGGCCTGGTCCGTCTCGCCGCTGTACGCCGTAGGGGCCAGGATGGTGCCGTCGTCGAGCTGCCGGGCCTCCAGCGACGGCGTCGCGACGATCGTTCGGACCAGGCCTGGAGCCGCGCGCAACCGGACAAGGACGGCGGGCGACGGCTCGACGGGCAGGGTGATGCCAATCCCGGAGCACAGGGCAACCGTGCCGGTACCGGCGGCCAGGACGACGGTCTCAGCGGGAACGACTCCGGCGGTCGTCTGTACGCCGCTCACCGTGCCCGCCTGGTGGTCAAGGGCAGTTGCCAGCACCCCCGTCAGCAACCGTGCGCCCCGCTTGCGCGCGGCGCCGACCAGGAGATCGGTCGCCGCGACCGGGTCGAACGCCGCATCCTCCGGACGATGGACGGCCACGGCCGGAGGACTGAGCAGGTGTGGTTCCAGGGCTTCGACATCGTTGGTGCGCGGCCCCGGGGCCTCGTCGAAGCCGTCCCAGCTGATTGAACCCGACCAGCGGATCGACATTTCAGGAAGCTCCGTCTCCAGCCGCCGGTACTCGTCCAGTGCGAGGTAGCGCAGTGGGGCCGAGGGCAGGTCGCTGACGGCCGGTCGTCCGATCCAGGCGAAGGAAGCGCGGGTGGCGCCCGAACCCGGCAGACCCGCATCGATCAACGTGACCGGTCGGCCGCGCCCGGCCAGGTGGTACGCCAGTGACGCCCCGACGATGCCGGCGCCAACCACGACAATGCTGCGATCCGTCATACCAGCGTTCTAGCAAGTGCGGCACTGCCGCGACACCGGATATCGGCCACCGGGATCACCTCATCGGGCTCAACGGGTAATCCGACCTGTTGAGATGCGATGTCTCCATCGCATCGGGCCCTTCCGGTTCGCCGGTTGAGCGGCGGATCTTCGTGGCAGAGCTCAGCTCGGGCGCGTACTTCCCCGACTGGCTGCTGGAGCGCCGCCGCCGGGCCGACAAGGCGCTCATCAGCGTGGTGGCCACGAGCTCTCTGCTCGGCGTGCTGTCGGCCTTCAGCCACCGGCAGCCGACCTCGGTCAGGGTCATCCACAGCCCCGAAGCGCGCCCACGCTGTGGACGGGCCTCATCCACAGGGAGTTACCCACAGCCTGTTGATAACTCTTGGCGAAGCCGGGCGGGGAATCGCTTTGCCGCCTCGCCGGAAGGCCGGTACGCTGTGCTGAGCCGCGGTGGCTTCCGGGAGGATTCGCCTAGTCAGGTCTATGGCGCCGCACTGCTAATGCGGTTTGGTGGCAACACCATCCGGGGTTCAAATCCCCGATCCTCCGCACATGAAAGGCCCTTCACCCGTTTGTGGGTGGAGGGCCTTCGAGCTTCTGAGGCGTCATAGTTGCAGCGCTAGGTGCAACGGCTGCGGATTTCCCCACGGCCGCGGTCAGCGACGTCGGCAGAGAAACGTTGGAACGGCTTGAGTTGGCCGTGGATGACCTGGCTTCCGCCTACCCGAAAAACACCGCCCGCCCAGCTCCTCGGGCGCGTACGGCGGGCACCTGGAGTACGTTGGGCGCCTCCTCGACGGCAAGGAGACCTTCGCCGAGCATCGCCGACTGCTCGTCGCCGGCGGTTGGCTGTCACTGCTCGGCGCGACGTGCCACATCGACTTGCGGGAGTACGGCCGCGGCTGCCCGGCTGAGGACCGCGGCACAGCTGGCACACCACGCCGAGCACCCCGAGATCAGGGCGTGGTGCCTGGAGACCTGATCGTTTCGGCTGGAGGCCAGCTACAGTGTGCGGGCATGACAGAGAGTTTGGAGATCGACCGGCAGGCCATCCGGGAAGCTGCTTCCCGGATGGTTGTCCTCAGCGAGGACTTCGACGCCGCGCTGCGGGGGCTGACGGAAATCGGCGCCATAAGGGATGACGGTCTGCTCTCAGGTTTTCTCTCCGTACTCGCCGAGTGCCTCACAGAGGCGAGCGAGATGCGAGCCGCTCTCAGCCACGTGATGGCCGCGACCGGTGGTGGCTTGGGATTCGTGGCTTCCTCCACAGAGGTCGCGGACGTGGCGAGCGGCGAATATCTGGAGCCGCGGGGTGAGTCATGGGCATGATGCTCCCTGCCTGGGTGATCGACCCCGGCTACTGGCCGCCCGACGAGCAGGATTACCTGGCGAACGCGAGCACGCTGAGGACCGCTCTGGAGGGCATCCAGGTTCCGGCCGCCGAGTCGGACGCCACGATGGAGCAAGCCCAGCAGAACTACCAGGGTGAGGCATCCACTGCTCTGGCCGGTACGTGGGAGCAGGTTTCGCAGGCCCGCGCACTGGCGACGACCGCGATGAACATCATCCCCATCTCGCTCGACGGTGTCGCCGGAGTGATCAGCGGATCGAAACTGGCCATCGGCTCGGTGGCTGCGGCCACCACGGTGCTGGTCGCCGCTCATCTGCTCAACCCGCACCCTCTGAGCAGGGCCTATGCGAAGCTGAGAATCCGCGCCATGCACCGCATCGTCCAGCAGGTCGCACGCGAGGCGAAAGAGGGCGTCGAGGGGCCGATAGCCCATGCTCTCAAGCGCCGGGTGGCCGGCCATCTTCGGGAGCTCCGCGAGAACCTGCCGCATCCGGAACCGCGCCCCCAGTTCGCCGGGAGCGCCCCCGGGAGTCGCCGGCGTACCGAGCCGACGTCCGAACGCGACTCGCACATGACGATGATGGCCGGCAGGGGTTGGTTCGGAAAGACGACCAGAGACGAGGAGAGAGTAGCGGAGAGGGAGGTCGAAACCCAGTACCTGAACACCAACTACAAGGTGCAAGAGCTTGAAGAGCTGGCGCGGGACGAGGACGAACTCGCGGCCGACGCGGCTCAGGGCATAAGCGGCGAGGCAGCACAGCGACATTGGCAGCAGGCGGACGCGTTGAGAGAGCGGGCAGAGAACCTGCGAAACACGAGAAGCCGGAATTGATCTCACCTTGTTGGAGTCATCATGCAGCCGGCATCCACGCCTCAAGATGATCAGGAACGGCTGGAGCAGATCCTGGGACAGGCCGCGAAGGCGATGCGAGAGCTTCAGGGGGCCCAAACCAGGATCGGTGCCGTCACAGGCGTTGGCACGAGCGTCGATGGCCTGGTGACGGCCACGTCCGATGGGCACGGCGCCATCATCTCGTTGAAGCTTGACCCCCGCGCCATGCGCCTCGACGCGGCAGTCCTCGCTCGGCACATGACGATGGCGATGCAGGAGGCCCAGCGGGTTGCGGAGCAGCAGACACGAGACGTCCTGAGTGAGCTCCCCCATACCCGGGCCATGCCGAAACCGCTGGGCTCTTCCTTGGTTCGAGAACGCGTGGAGGAAGCGACCCGCCGGCTCCTGGGTTAGCCGGCGATCTGCGGTCTCACGTCATCGTTCCGCTCCTTCACGACCGCCGATCTTGGGCTCGCCTTCAAGAGCAGAGCGCGGGCTGTGTCGGCCCTTTGCCGCGAGGGCCGATTCCCGCCAGAGCTTCGAGCGTAGGGAGCGGAAGCATAGGCGCCGATGGGGGCGGCCCTGGAGAAGCCGGGCGTCCGATCGTGTGCCCGGAAGGCCCGTCCTTGCCGGGGAATGGGGGTTTCATGCGGCCGCGGTTGCCCGGAGGCGGGCAAGGCGGACGAGGATGGATGATCATCCTGTCGGCCCAGTTCCTGATCATGTTGGATGCGTCGATCGTCACGGTCGCATTGCCTGATATCCAGCATGAGCTGGGCTTTTCCGCGTCAGGTGTGCAGGCCGTCGTCACCGCCTACAACGTCGCGTTCGGGGGTGCGCTCATCCTCGGTGGCAGGGTGGGGGACCTTTTCGGGCGGCGTCGCTTCTTCGTCCTGGGCATGGCCGGGTTCGCGCTGTCCTCGTTGTTGTGCAGCTTGTCCGTGGACGCCACCATGCTCGTGGCCTGCCGTGTCCTGCATGGCCTCGCGGCGGCGGTCATCGCTCCGACCGCGCTGGCCCTGCTGGCCGACACGTTCCCTGAAGGGGCGGCGAGGGCCAGGGCGATGAGCAGGTTCGGCATCGCCACCGTGCTGGGATTCGTCGGCGGCCTGGTGCTCAGCGGCCTGCTGGTGGAATCGCTGGGCTGGCAGAGCGTCTTCTACGTCACGGTCCCTGTCGGTGCCCTGGTGGCGGTCTTGATCCCCCGTCTCATCGCACCCGCGCCAGTAGCCGCGCGACCTGGCAGGCTCGATGTGCTGGGCGCGGTACTGATCACCACGGGGGTCGCGCTGGTCGTCGTCGCGCCCACCCAGGGAAGCGCTCAGGGATGGACCTCCCCTCAGTGCGTCGTTCCCCTGGTCGCCGGGCTCATTGTGCTCGTGCTCTTCGTGTTCGCGGAACGCCGCCACCCCGATCCGCTGGTCCGTCCCGGGCTGTTCCGGTCGGGCATGCTGCGGGCCGCCAATGTCGTGACGCTGGCTTCGGGGCTGCTGTCCGGTTCGGCGTATCTTCTGGTCACCTTGTACCTGCAAGAGGTCATGGGGCGCACACCGGTGCAGGCGGGGCTCATCGTGGCGCCCATCGGTCTGGTGAACGTCGTTTTCGGCATGGTTCTCGGACGACTGATCCCGCGTGTCGGTCTGGCGGCGTCGCTCACCGGCGCGACCGTGTGCGCCGGCCTGCTGGTCGCCCTGGTCGCGTCGCAGGTGACGGTGACGCGGAGTCTGGTGCTGTTCGCGCTCGTGCTGTTCCCCATGGGCATGTCGATCCTCGCCACCACGGTCAGTTCCACTCTCGCGGCCACGGCGGGGGTCTCACCTCGTGAGCAGGGCCTGGCGGCGGGTGTGCGGCAGACTTCCTTCCAGCTCGGCATCGCCCTTGGTGTCGCCGTGTTGCTGTCGCTGGCGTCCAGCCGGACCAGCGTGATGGAGGGGAAGGGCGTCGCGCACGGGCAGGCTCTGGCAGCGGGGTACCAGGCGGCCATGTACGTGCTTGCCGTCCTGGTGATCGTGGCAGGCGTCGTGACGTTCGCGGAGGTGCGCAACCACAAAAGGGCGATCACCGCCCGCCGCGTGCCGGCGACGATCACTTGACTGCCGCCGCCGCCCTCGTACGGCAGACGACGAGACGATCAGCTGATCATTCCCGAGCGCGCCGGCGTCCGGTCAGGCGGCCCCACGCTGCTACGACAGCGATGGAGACGGTCAGCAACACGGCGCTTCCGGCGATGTCGAGGACGTAGTGGTTGCCGGTGATGAGCACGACTGCCGCCATGCCCAGTGGAAAATTCCACGACAGCAGTGCCAGTCGCGGGTGGGAGGCTCGCAACGCGGACCATGCGGCGTACGCGCACCACAACGACCATCCCACGTGCATGCTGGGCATCGCCGAATACACGTTCTGGCCGTTCGCGATCTCTCGTGTGGCATGGCCGCCCAGGATGTCGTACGTGGCGATGATGTCGACGACGCCCGGCAGGGCGAACCGTGGGGGCGACATGGGCAGCGCCCAGAAGACGGGCAGGACGAGGACGGCCATCGCGACGAGGGTCCGGCGGACCTTGATGTAGACCTCGGCGTGCCGGACGAAGATCCACACCAGCACACCGGTGATCGCGAGGTAGTACAGGCGGTAGTAGTACACCGCCGGCTGGATGAGGGCTGGATGCTCGGTCAGCCACTGGTTCGCCCTCAGTGCGATGTCCAGGTGGAGGGCCCGCTCCAGGGACTGCAGGGCCAGCGCGTTGGCGGTGGCGGCTGCGGCGTCCTTCCCGGCGGCGGCATGCAGCCGTGCGAAGAGCAGGATCACGAGCAGCAGGCCCGCCACTTCGACGAGCGGGGCGGGGCGCCGCCCGCCTCTGCTTCCGGCAAGTGCGGCTGACCGGACCCATGCGACCGAGCGCGATAACCAGCCGGCGGCCACCTCGAGCAGGCTCACTCGGGTCACCCTAACTCGCTCCCGCGGCGGTGCTGGGTTGGCGATCAGATGTGTGGGCTCGCCGACAGCGGCCGGATCTTGGAGCGCAACGCGTGTTGAAGGCGATCACGCGGGCGGGCGGCGGGCGCGGTGGTTGGCGACGTTGACGCGGTTGCCGCAGAGGTCGGGCGTGCAGTAGCGGCGGCGTCCAGCGCGGCTGGTGTCGACGAACATGCCGTTGCACGCCGGGGAGGCGCAGTGGCGGAAGCGGTCGTGGCTCAGGGTCCGCAGGACGGCGAGCAGGCCCACGCCTACGAGTACGGCCAGCTCGTCGGCGACGGAAGCCTGTGGGGTGGTCGCGACGTACCACTGCCATCTGCCGTCGGTGTCACGGTAGAGGCCCGGAGCGGTGCCCGCTCTTCTGGCGAGCGTGGTGGCCAGGAGGGCGGCGTGTTCCTCGGCGGTGGCTTCGAGGATGGCGCGGACGTCACGGCGGAGGGCGAGCACCTGGTCGAGATCGTCGCGGGACGGGGTGTGGCCGGCGGCCAGGGCGTCGAGGTGGAGGTCGTGCTCGGCCAGGAACCGGGCGAGCGCGGCCGGGTTGGGCAGCAGCTCGCCCGCGCTCTGCACTGCCGGTGAGGTGTTGACCAGATCTGTCGCCACCCCGGCCGCCCACGCGTAACCGGTAAAAGTTGCCTTCAAGCCTTACATCTCCTACTGTAACCGGAATAAGCTAATTATACCCCTTACAAGAGGAGTGGTATGAGCACGCACACCGAGTCCGGCACGTGGAAGCTTCGTCACCGGGTCCGCGTGTCCGGCGGTGAGGTCGCCACCGACGTCTTCGGCCAGGGGTCACCCGTGATCCTCATCCACGGCACCCCCGCCTCCTCCTTCCTGTGGCGCGAGGTCGTCCCCATCCTGGCCCGCGAGCACGCCGTACACGTGTGGGACCTGCTCGGATACGGCGACTCCCAGCCGGCCCCGGGCGTCGTCCCGTCCATCGACCTGCAGGCCCGTACGCTCGCCGAGCTCGTCAGGCATTGGGATCTCGGCGCCCCCGCCCTGGTCGGGCACGACATAGGCGGAGCCGCCGCGCTCCGCGCCCACCTGGTCCACGGGGTGCCCGTCCGCCGCCTCGCGCTCCTGGACGCCGCCGTCCTCGGGGCGTGGCTGACGCCGTTCACCCACCACATGCGGACCCACGCCGGCGTCTACCGCACGATGCCCGCGCACGTCTTCGCCGACATCATTCGGCCGCGCCTGCACACCGCCACCCACCGGCCCATGCCCGAGGCCGTCGCGAGCGCCTACCTGGCCCCGTGGGACGGAGCCGCCGGGCAGCAGCGCTGGATCGATCAGGTCGAGGGCGTGAGCGATGACGAGACCCGGGACATCGAGGCCAGGCTGCATGAGATCACCGTTCCGGCCCACGTCCTGTGGGGCGGGAACGACGAGTGGCTCCCTCCTGCGACCGCCGCCCGCCTCGCCGCCGCTATCCCTGGCGCCGGCCTGACCATGATCCCGGACGCGGGCCACTTCCTTCCCGAGGACAGCCCGTACGACACCGCGCAGGCGCTCCTGCGGTTCCTCGACTGACGGGAAGGCCAGGCCGGCGCGCAGGGCGTAGGTCAGCCGGCGAACCTCTTCGCGCGGTCCCGGGCCCATCGGGCGGCCTGGACGGCCTGGTCGCCGGTGATGGGGGAGCCGGGCATACCGCCCAGCCGCTCCGTCAGGTCGGCGAAGCGTACATATTCCTGCTGGGCGTGTTCGCGGCAGGCGAGGCAGGTGACGCTTTCCGGATGCGGCGAGGTCATCGCGTGGGACACCTGGATGCCGCAGCCGGTGGTGACGATCGCCGGCGCGTCAGGCGCGCGGCCGAACATCGACGTGAGCACGTTGCGGAAGTCGGCGCCGGCCTCCAGCACCTTCCGGTCGACGTGGATGTGCGGATCTGTCTCGCTCATATGTGCCCGCGCCTCCGTCGTGGGTCGTCCACATCACAGTATGACGTCGACCGGCCTGGCGGGTGTCAGATCACTTCGCGGAGCACGTCGTCGACCGGTGTGGCGCTCACCCCGAGGATCTTCTCGGTCTCGGAGTGGTCGACGACGAACGGGTGGCCCGGCTTGATCAGCACTTCGTGGAACTCCGCCCAGAACGGATCGCCGAACGCGAGCAAAGTCATGTCGCGTTCGGTCAGCTCTTCCAGGCGCGGCTCCGGCGCCCCGGAGAGTGCGGCGAGCCGGCCGGCCAGGTCCCGCACCGACAGGGTGGAGGTGGGGGCGTGCCACGCCCGCCCGTACGCCTGCTCGTTGCGGGCGGCGGCGACCAGCGTACGTGCGGTGTCGCCGATCGCGGAATAGCTGTGCGGCACGTCGGGTTCCTGCGGCACGAGGGCGAGCCGGCCTTCGAGCACCTGGCGCTGCACCATGAGACTGAACACCGAGAAGGCGCCCGCGCCGTAGAACTGGCCGGCCCGCACCTCGGTGACCTTGACCCCCGAGGCGGCGGCCTCCTCCCAGACCCGCGCCCTGGCCCGTCCCTTGGGCCCGGTGGCGGCCAGCGGGAAGTCGGGTCTGATCGGCTGGTCCACCGGCCCGTAGCCGTACAGGTTGCCGAGCATGACGTAGGCGGCTCCGGTCCGCTTGACCGCGGCGAGCAGGGACGCCGACAGGATCGGGAACTGCTCCGGCCACGTGTGGTACGGCGGCGCGGCGGTGGTGAACAGGGTGTCCGCGCCTTCCGCCAGCCGGGTGAGCCGGTCGGTGTCGGTGGCGTCCGCGGCGACCCTTTCGACGAGCGGGTGCTCGGGCCCTCCACCGGTGCGGCTGATCATTCGTACGCGCTCGCCGTCGCCGGCCAGTTGCCGGGCGGTCCTGGTCGCGGTGGCCCCGCGACCCACGATCACATGAAAGGTCATGACGACCACGATGCCGATCTGCGACTTCATGGCATAGTGGCCGGAATGCCGACTATCCGGAGGATCTGGCCATGCACCGCATCGCCGCAGTCGTCGTGTCCCCTGTGCTGAGTTTCGACGTCTCGATCCCGCTCATGGTGTTCAACAGCGTTGCGCACTACGACGTGCGCATCTGTACGGCACGCCCCGGCCCGCTGGCGACCGTCGGAGGCCCGGACATCGTGGTGCCGTACGGCCTGGACGCGGTGGAGGGCGCCGACACGGTGATCGCCGTCGGCAGCGGCGGCGAACCGGCTCCCACGGAGACGCTCGACGCCCTGCGGAAAGCCGCGGCCGGCGGCACGCGCATCGCCTCCCTGTGCACGGGCGCGTTCGTCCTGGCCCAGGCCGGCCTGCTGGACGGGCGCCGCGCCACCACCCACTGGAGCCTGGCCGGCGACCTCGCCGCCCGTTTCCCGTCGGTCGAGGTGCAACCCGACCTGCTCTTCGTCGAGGACGGCGGCATCTACACCTCGGCGGGCGCGGCGGCCGCCATCGACCTGTGCCTCCATCTGGTCAGGATCGACTACGGCGCGGCGGTCGCCAACACGGCCGCCCGGCTCGCCGTCGTCCCTCCCGTGCGGCCGGGCGGCCAGTCCCAGTACATCGAGACCCCGCTGCCCGCCGAGCGCGGCACCTCCCTCGCCACCACCCGAGCCTGGGTGCTCGAACGCCTCGACCGCCCGCTCTCGCTGGCCGACCTGGCCGGTCATGCGAGGATGAGCGTGCGGACCCTGACCAGGCGCTTCCACGCGGAGACCGGGATGAGCCCGCTCCAATGGCTGCTGCACCAGCGCGTCGACCGCGCCAGGGAACTTCTGGAGACCACCCGGCTGCCCATGGATCAGGTGGCCGCGCGGAGCGGGCTGGGCAGCGCCGACTCCCTCCGCAAGCACATGGTCGGCCGGGTCGGGCTCACTCCCACGGCCTATCGCGCGAGCTTCACCCAGGTGCCCGCGGGTACGTAGCCAGGGCATGGACCGCGATCGTGCCCGTGCTCTGTTCGCCGGCGAGCGAGTCGCCCGCCTCGCCACGGTGGGTGGCGGCGGTGTCCCTCGTCTGGTGCCCGTCACGTTCGCCGTGTCGGGCGACGACGTCGCGATCGCCGTCGATCACAAGCCGAAGTCGACCACCCGCCTGCGTCGGCTGCGCGACATCGAGGAGAACCCCTCCGTCTGCCTCCTGGCCGATCGTTACGACGACGAGGAATGGGCGCGGCTGTGGTGGGTGCGCGCCGACGGCCGGGCCCGCATCGTGTCCGGCGGGCCCGATCGGGACCGGGCGATCGACGACCTCGTCACCAAGTACGCGCAGTATCGCGAGCGACGACCGCAGGGGCCGGTGATCCTCGTGAACGTGCGCCGATGGTCGGGTTGGGCGTTCGCGGAGTAGCGGGACATCACCGTGCGCATCGGCGCGCCGATGCGCACGGCCCCTACCGCCCCGGAGTGTGGAGGTCGGTGAGGAACTCGTCCCGCGAGGCCGCCGCGGCCTCCTCGGCCGTGGTGATCGCCGCGAGAATGGCGTCGGCCAGGTTCGTCGCGTCCAGCTTTCTCCTGCTCCGTGGGGAGATCTCCAGCCGGGTGAGGATGCCGAGCGCGTCGGTGACGGCCACGATGCCGCCACCGTCGGCGCGGCCCGTGAACTCGGCGGCCGTCCACTCCTCCACCCTGGCCTCCGCCCGTTCGGCGGCGGCGATCAGCGCCTCGAGCCGCGCCTGCGCCTCCTCCATCGATCACTCTCCCCGGAGGACGTCGCGGATGTGGCCTGCGAGCGGGTCGGCGGGCACCGCGGTGTCCGGGTGCCGGCCTGTGAGGGTCTGGACGACCTCGGTCAGCCGCTCGTCCATCGCAAGGTGGGCGGCGACGATCGCCTCGCGGACGGCCTGGGCGAGCTGGACGTGGTCGAGGGCGCGCAGACCTCGCGGATCGATGGACAACGTACGCAGGCGGCCGGCGCCGGACACCTCGGCGCGGACGGTGCCGGACGGGTCGGCGCCGGCCAGGCGCTCCGCCTCCAGCTCGCCCAGCGCCCCGGTCACGGTGCCCGTCCAGCCTTCGGTCTCGCGCAGCAGCCCGGCGACGTCGTCCTGCCGGCCTGCGGAGAACGCGTCGGCGTGCCTCATGAGGCCTCCTTGCCGGCGGGGATCCAGTAGTCGTCCACCATGGACGGATCCTCGATGTTGGGCGTGAGGTGGAGGTCGCGCGGACCCATGGCCGGGTTGCCGGAGCGGAAGAAGGCGCCCCTCACGTCGTTGAGCTTGAGTTCCAGCTTGTTGAGGTCGCCCTCGTAGGAGTTGTACACGTCGGCGAACTGCTTGACCAGGTTGCCGGCCGCGCTCATGAACAGGCCGACCTGCGTCATCAGGGCGACCTTCCCCACCGGGTGCGCGCTCATGGCGGCGACCGTACGCAGGATGGGCGCCGAGGTGGCGTACAGCCCGAACACCGACAGGTCGTACTCCAGCACCTCCTTGTACTGGCTGTGCATGGTCCCGCTCATCTCGTCGGAGACCTTGCCGAGCTGGCCGTAGAGGCCGTTGACGTTGAACCGCACATATTGCTGGAGAGTCTCCACCGCCGCGCCCTTCCAGTTGGGCGAGATGTCGTCGAAGTAGGCGCGCCACAGATTGGACCGGCTGCCCTCCAGCAGCCCGGACATCTCCTTCCACTGCTCGCGGCGGTCGTAGAACAGGAACGGGTTGCCCAGGTTGAGGGTGGCCGCCACGTCCAGGGCGAGCGCGGCGACGCCGATCCCCGACATCGCCATCGCCGCCCTGGTGGACTGGCGCAGCGGGTTCAGCTGCGCGATCAGCCGCTTGTAGAAGCCGGGGTCGGTGCGTTTCGGCGTGACCGTGACGGTCCGTTGCACCGTTCCGCCGGCGTTGGTGACGTGGAGTTGCTGGTTGGCCGTCGGCGCGCTCTGGCCGGGCAGGATCAGCTTCGGCGGTTCGCCGGTCGTCATCGTGTCCCTCTCACTTGACGGTGCCGGCCCGCTCGGCGGCGACGTAGTTGTCAGCGGCCCTGGAGACCTTGCCGCTGTCGGTGCGCAGCACTTCGGAGAGGATGCCGGCGCTGTCCTTCCAGGTGTCGGTGATCGTGTTGAACCGGTTGACGAACATCAGCCCGACGATGGGCACGCCGGCCAGGGGGACGAGGTCCCAGCCCTCGAAGCGGGGGGTCGCTTCCTTGACCGTGTCGACGCCGGTGGCGGAGGCGTCCATGGTGCCGGCGAACTTGCGTACGTATTTTGCGCTGGTTTCGTAGCCGTCATGGGAGCCGCTCGAGGTGCCCGGCGGTTGCGTCGGCTCGGGCGTGGCGGCCGGCGTGGACGGGGTGCGCAGGCTCGACGGGAGGCAGATGGGCGGCGGGCACGCGGGGGTGTGCGGGCACGGGCTCACCAGGGACTCTGAAGGGCCGGGTGTCCCGGGAGTGGCCGCCGGAGGCGTCGTGCTCGGTGGCACCGTCGTCGTCGGCTGGGTCGTCGGCTGCGTTGTCGTCGGCGTGGTCGGCGAGGTGGTCGTTGACGGCGTCGGCGTGGTGGCCGGGCCGGACGCCGACGGGCTCGGTGAGACGGTCGGCGAACCGCTCGCGGATGGCGTACTGGCCGTGAAAGACGATTCATCGGTCGACACGGGGTCTTTCTACCATCACTGAGTAACGTCATAACCGCCTGCATCCCTCTTTGGCAGGCTGTCATAAACGTTCAGCAGAAATTCACTCCTGCGAGACCTTGACGACGGTTGGAATTCGGGCTCTCTCGGTTGCGGCGCGAATAGAAGGCCAGGTCAGTAACGGTGGGTCAGTTTCTTTCTCCGTACGGTCGCCGTCGCATCGAACGGAGCGAGGCAGGGAAACGCCCCGGGTCAGGGCGCGGTCACGAGGGTGGTGGCCTGGCGATCGCGCCCGGTCCGGGGCGTGGATCCGGTGGTGGCGGTCACTCGGGCATGAGGACCTTGTCGATGACGTAGATGGTGGCGTTCTTCGTCTGCACGCCGCCGCAGACCAGCTTCGCGTCGTTCACCGTCAGGTTCTCGCCCGAGCCCTTGACCTCGAGCTCGCCGCCCTCCAGTGACGTCAGCGTGCCTTCCTCCTCGAGGTCGGCGGGCGTCTTCTTGCCCTCCACGACGTGGTAGGTCAGGACCCTGGTGAGCTCTTCGTTGTCGCCCATGAGCTGATCGCGGGCATCCTGCGGGATGGCCTCGAACGCCTTGTTGTCGGGCGCGAAGATCGTGAGCGCTTCGGCCTGGTCGAGCCGGTCGGCCAGACCCGCCTCCTGCACGGCCTCGTCCAGCGAGGACAGGTCCGGCACCTCGGAGAGCGCGGTCGCGGCCGTCTGGTCGGCGATGTTCGGCAGGCTGCTCTCGAGCGCGGAGCATCCGGGGCCGATCGGGGCGCCCCCCGGCCCTGGCGACGTGTCAGGTGATGTGCCGGGTGACGAATCCGGCGAGGGGACCGGCGACGAGAGGGTTGGTGAGTGCGCGGATGCGCCGGTCATTCCGGCCGTGGAGGCGGTCAGCGCCAAGGCCGCCGCGAGAAGCATTCGTTTCACTGTGTACCCCCGTGTTCTGTGGCGCCGTACCGGGCGGGGCCTGCACGGCGTCGAGGTGCCCGGGTTCGCGGCCCGGGTCTCCACTACCAGTGTCGGAGGTCATAGAGCATGCCGGAGTTGCATTTACCCCAAAAAGCACAAAAGCCATAGAACGAGACTTTTGCCGTATAGGGGATTAAAACCTCACAAGTAGCTATTCATCGCGGCCGTGCCCCGGCCGCGTCAGGCGGGAGGGCCGGTGACGTAGAGGTTCATGCCGGTGAAGTCGAACGTGATGGCGAAACGTTTGAGGAACTCGTGGCCGAAGGTCGCGATCGTGTCGAATCCGAGACGGTCGTCGAGCAACGGCCCCACCACCCCCGGGATCCCGCGGCCCGTCGCGGCACCGAGCGCCACCTCGTCCGCGACGATCGGATAGCACGGGGCGCCGCCGCTCCCCGTACGAGGGGCGCCGAACTCCAGGCCCCAGCGCGTGGCGAACTTCTCCGAGGTGGTCACCCCGACGCCGGGCTCGCCCGTGGACAGGCAGACCAGGCGCGGGCCGTGGCCGTTGACGCTGCCCACCGTGCACGGGAAACGCCCACCCGCCAGCCACAGCGGCAGGATCTCCGCGTCGTGCCGCGCCGACTCCGCCTTGAACGCCCGCAGCTGCGACCTGCGGCGCAGGACGAGAGCCTGGCGTACGTAGTCGATCGTGGTGAGGAACCGGGACATGACGATCAGCCCGATGGCGCCGGACGCGGGCAGGTCGACGTCGCGCCAGACGACGGGCACGTTGCGCACCTCGATCGACCCCAGCCGGAACGACCTCACGACGCCGAGATGCGTCTCCGTGCCGTCCCCCGCACGGGTGGAGGCCACCGCGCGCAGGCGCGCCCGCTCGGCCGCCTCCATGGTGAGGACCGGCTCCGCCGCCGTGTCCAGGAGGAACCTCATCGGCGCCGACCCGTTGACCGACGCCTCCACGGCGGGCAGCGGGTCCAGCTCCTGGAAGGCCAGCTTGGTGCTGCGCGGGCCGTGCAGGTCGAACGGGGTGTCGCCGGCGGCGGCGTACTGCTCGGCGACCGCGTCCCTCCCGGCGGCCCTGAGCACCGGAACGGCTCGGGCAAGCTTGTTCTGGCGTGCGTAGCAGTCCGCCAGCAGCTCCTTGAGCGCGTCGTCGCCGGGAGCCAGCTCCACGGCCCTGGCCAGATACTTCTCGGCGGTGATGAACGCGTTCGACAGCAGGGCGATGCGGCCGACCTGCGCGTTGGCGTGGGCATCACCCGGGTCGGCGCGCAGGATGTCCGCGTAACCGCGGCGAGCTTGCGCGAAATGGCCGGCGCGGAACAGGCCGTCAAGCGAGGTCAGCATGGTCAGACCAGGAGACCAGGCGGCGTGTTTCCCCGGAGTTTCCGACTTCGAGGGCGCCCTTGGGCGCCCTCGCGCGAGGCACTAGGCCTGGATGACCGACAGGACGTTTCCCGCCGGATCCCTGAACCAGGCGATCGGCGGGCCCTCCGCGCGGAGAACCCCCTTCTCGTCCGTCGGCATGCCCTCGTAACGCTCGAAACGCACCCCCCGCGCCGCGAGCTCCTCCACCGCCTTGTCGATGTCCTCGACGGGGAAGTTGAGAACCGTGAACGACGCCGGCGTGTGGGCGTCGCCCTTCGGATAGATCAGGACGCCGTTGCCGCCCTCGATGTGCAGCGTCAGCATTCCGTGCTCCTCGGAAATCCGGAGCCCGAGCGTGCCGCCGTAAAACTCCTTCGCGGCCGCGACGTCGTTCACGGAGAAACCGCTGAATGCCTTTGTCGTGCCGAACAATATGACCGCCGCCTTTCGTCGTATGATCCCGCGGCGCGCCGGTCTTCTCCTCCGGCTCCAGCGCCGCGTGCCTTCCTACGACAGACCTGCCCGCCGCGGGAAACTCATCGCCGCCGCAGGAGTTTCTCTCCCGGCAGCGGAAAGGCGCGCAGCGCGCCCGGCCGGCGGGCGCGCTGCGCGTGTTCTCCGGAAGGTCAGCCGGTGCGGAGCGTGAGCCCGTACGTGCTCAGGATCTCGTTGACCGGCTGGTGGTACGTCGTGCCGCCGACGCGGCAGTTGCCCGAGCCGCCGGACGTGACGCCCTGGGCCTGGTTGCCCGAGATGAACGAGCCGCCCGAGTCGCCGGGCTCGGCGCAGGCGGACGTGCGGGTCAGGCCGCGCACCGTGCCCTGCGGGTAGGTGACGCTGGCGTTGTGCTGCTGGATGGTGCCGCAGCGCCAGCCCGTGGTGGAGCCGGAGCGGCAGATGGACGAGCCGACGGAGGCCTGCGACGAGCCGCGGACGGTCACGGTCGAGCCGCCGGAGCCGCGCACCAGCGGCTGCGGGGTGTTGCCGGGCGCGGCGACCCAGGCGTAGTCGTTGCCCGGGAAGGACGAGCCCTGGAAGGTGCCGGTCGGGTTGCTGGTCCTGGCGCCGGTCCGGCCGCAGTGCCCGGCGGTGACGAAGCCGGGGGTGCTGCCCCGGGTCACGGAGAAGCCGACGCTGCATCGGCTGGAGCCGATGTAGTAGGCGGAGCCGCCGATGATGTTGATGAACGGCTTCGGCTGCTCGGCGGTCGCCGACACGCTCAGCGCCTCCTTGTCGACGCCCGCGGCGTCGGCGAGGGCCTGCGCGGCTTCGACGGTGGACGCCTGGACGGAGACGTTGTTGGCGGTCACGTCCGCGTACCAGAGGGCGGCACCGGACCTGGCGGTCTCCGGAGCCTGGTCGATCTTCTGGACGATCCCCTGGAGCTCGGCCAGCGTGCGCTTGACGACGACGGGCTGCGCGCCCTGCTCCTCGATGGCGGCGGTCTCGGCGGGGTCGGTGGTGGCGACCATGAGCTTGGAGGCGTCGGCGTTGAGCCAGGCGCCGCCGAACGAGTCGTCGCCCAGCTTGCCGCTGAGCGTGGCCTCGGTGGCCGCGGCGCGCTGCTCGTTGGCCAGCCGGGTGATGACCTGCTCCTCGGAGAGGCCGAGGTCGCGCTCGAGCGCGTCGATCACGGGGGGAGGCGCGGAGGGGGGAGCTGATTGCGGTGCCGGGTCAGCGAACGCTGGGCTGAGGGGGGTGGCCAGGCAGGCGGCGAGGATGATGGATCCCGCCACCGCACCGCGTTTACTCAACATGAGCACTCCTCGGTTGGGGGTGCTGTCAAGTTAACGGTTGTTAACGCCTCTTGTCAGATGTCAAACATGCCCTATTTCGGTGTTATATCCGCGGTTTCGGCCGTGGGCCCGAACCGGCGGCCGTCCGCCTATAAGGCCGCCCCCGGCGGCGAGCAGGCCACCGCCGGGAGCGGCCCCGGTCACCGGCGCGCCGGGACGAGTGCCATGGAGCGCGCCGTCAGCAGGGCGATGAGCGCGTACGGCACCACCATGAGGGCGAACGTCAGGCCGTGCGACACGTACGACGACGTCGCCCCGTACGCGGCGTAGACGGCGAGCGTGACCACGTTCATGCCCAGACCGGCGACCGACGTCACGGTGGCCCTGGCCGTGCCGGTGATCCGCTCCTGCATCCGCGCGTCCGCCACCACCCCTGCCAGCTGGAACGCCCCGAAGGCCAGGGCGATCAGCACGAACCCGGCCGGGTGCCCGCTCACCGCCCCCGCCGCCATGGCCAGCGCGGCGAGGGCGATCGTCAGGGCGTACGCGCGGGGCGGCATGTGCCGGGCGCGTCCGGCCAGCAGGCCGCCCGCCGTGGCGCCGACCCAGGTCAGGAGGATGAGCAGCGGGATGACGGCCTTGGTCACACCCGTGTCGGCCGCGAGGTACGGGACGTACTCGTCCAGCGCCCCCCAGATCGCCGTCACGAAGGCGACCAGCACCACCGCACGCAGGACGCGGCGGTCCGTACGGGCCTCCGTCAGACCGGCCTTCAGGATCGCCAGGTAACCCTCCTCCGCGCCGTCGTCGCCGCGCGTGCGGTGCTCGGGCAGGGTGAGCGCCGTGGCCGCGCACAGGACGCAGGCCAGCACGCTGGCGACGCCCACGGCCGGATAACCGCCGGCCGCGAACACGGGCACGGCCAGGCCGATCGCCGACGCGACCGCGACCGTGCCCACGGCGGTGGCCCGGCCCATGACGGCGGCGTAGCGGTGCGCCTGGCCGCGGCGCTCCAGCTCCTCGTAGGAGAGAGCCTCGAACGCGCCGGAGACCAGCGCGCCCTCGGCGCCCCACAACACGAAGCCGAGCGCGAACGCCCAGTAGGAAGGGAAGACTAACCACAGAGTGAAACCCAGCCCGGCCAGCAGCGGCCCGAGGAACAGGGTGACACGCCTGGACAGCCGGTCGGCCCAGGCGCCGGACGGGATCTCGAGCACCATGCCCGTCACCGACCAGATGACGAACAGGGACGACGTCTCGGCCACGGACAACCCGGTGTCGATGAACAGCAGCGTGTAGACCGGGTAGATCAGCAGGAATTCGCCGAGGAACGCGTAAACGTACAGCGACGCGACAAGCATGAGGCCTTCCAGGGGGACGAGTAGGGACTCCGAGTGCTTGTCGCCTCGGAGGCCCGCGCGCCCCGCGCCGGCCCCTGGTTATGGATCAATGTCGCCAGGTCATACGGGGCAGTCTAGCGCCCCCTCCGTCGCCGTCCACCCCGCCGCGACCCCAGGGCGCGCGGCGGTCACCGCGCAGCGTCGAGCGGACCCACCCGCCGGTGGGCGCGTCGCGTCAGTCGCGCCCGTCGTCGTCGAACGACTGCAGCACCCGCTCGAACGCGTCGCCGACAGGCCGCAACACCTCCGTGAACGCGTTGACCAGCGGGCCGAAGATCTCGGTCACCTCGGTCATGAGGTCGGGACTCTTGCTCTCGGGAGGCGCCCAGCGCATGGCGTCGGCGCTCAGCGTCTCCCACTCGTCGACTACGCCGTCGATCGCGTCGAGCACATGGTCAGGATCGCTTGGCATGGCCGTTCCCCTGGAAGTCACCCGGTGGAATCGCTCCGTGGCGAAGGAGCCGTCATGACCACGGTACTTCAGGCCGGGACGGACACGCCCACGCCGCCTCGGGTCTGTGCGCCGTACCGCTCCTTGTCGGCGCTCAGGTCGAGCGGGCGGATGCTGGAGCGGGCGGCGAGCACCTCCTCGGTCAGCAGCGCCGCGGGAACCAGCCACGACACCTCGAACTCCAGCCCGTCGGGGTCCTTCGCGTAGAGGGCCTTGGTGGTGCCGTGGTCGGAGGCGCCGACCAGCGCGCCGAGCTCGCGCAGCCTGGCGGCGATGCGCTCGAGCTCGTCCAGGGTGTCGACCTCCCAGGCCAGGTGGTAGAGGCCGACCGAGGTGCGGCCCGCCGGTGAGGGGGCCGCGTCGCCGCCGATCTCGAACAGGCCCAGGTCGTGGTCGTTCGTCGAGCCGGGGGCCTGCAGGAAGGCGGCGCCCGGCAGGCCCATGACGACCTCGAAACCGAGGGCGTCACGGTAGAAGGCGACGCTGCGCTCCGTGTCGCGAACGTAGAGGACCGCGTGGTTGAGCCGCTGAACCGGCATGGTGTTCCCCTCTCGACGGAGCTCACCTCAAATGTATGAGAATTCAACCACTTTGGGTGTTTCGGCCACGACATCCATCCCGGCCGGGATCGCTCCATGACGAACCGTGATCGGACGGCTGCGGGAGGAGGAGGCGGGGAACACGCGGGCGGGTGTGGCGCGCAACTGTCGGACCGAGGCCGTACCGTTCTCCGGGTACCCGAACCTAGGAGATTGCCGATGCACGACACCGAAGAGGCGCTGTTCAGGGCGGTCCACGGCATCGCGGGCAGGCTCGCGGGCCAGCCCGTGCCCGTGGTGATGGACGCGCTGCTGCGCGGCCTGCCCAAGGCTCCCGGCCTCGAGGTGACGGAGATCCGCAGGATCGCCGAGGAGATCAGCGTTGGCCGCGATCCATCGGGGTTGTGAACACCTGGTCGCGGGGGGAGCATCGAGGCATGGGCCAGCCGACCGTGCCGATCGGGAGGGAGTCTCGGGCGCGCATCCCCGCCCGGCCGCGCATGCCCTGGCCGCCCGCGTCCTCAACGGGCGCGGGTAGCATTTCCCCATCTCAACCAGCTTTGCGCTGGAACACGTGTTAGGAGTACGTGGGTGACGCTGGTCGCAGGGGTCGATTCCTCCACGCAGAGTTGCAAGGTCGTCATTCGCGACGCCGGGACGGGCGCGCTGGTCCGGCAGGGCCGGGCCCCGCACCCCGACGGCACCGAGGTCCACCCGTCACACTGGTGGGCCGCGTTGCTGCAGGCCATCGAGGAGGCCGGCGGGCTCGACGACGTGGCCGCCATCAGCGTGGCCGGCCAGCAGCACGGCATGGTCTGCCTCGACGCGTCGGGAGACGTCGTCCGCGACGCCCTCCTGTGGAACGACACCCGCTCCGCCCAGGCCGCCGCCGACCTGGTCACCGAGCTGGGCGGCCCCCGGGCGTGGGCCGACGCGGTGGGCTCGGTGCCCGTGGCGTCGTTCACCGTGACCAAGCTGCGCTGGCTGGCCGAGCACGAGCCTGCCGACGCGCAGCGCACGGCGGCGGTGTGCCTGCCGCACGACTGGCTCACCTGGCGCCTGGCCGGCGCCCTCGCCTCCGGCCCCTTCGACGCGCGGGCCTGGCGCGAGGCCCCCACGCCGCCCCTCGACCAGCTCGCCACCGACCGCGGCGACGCCTCCGGCACCGGCTACTGGTCCCCCGCGACCGGCGCCTACCGCACCGACCTGCTGAAGACCGCCCTCGGCACCGTCCCGCACCTGCCCAAGGTGCTCGGGCCGCGGGAGGCGGCGCCGGGTTCCGCGCGCGTGCTGATCGCGCCGGGCACCGGCGACAACATGGCGGCGGCGCTCGGCGTCGGCGCGCGGTCCGGCGACGTCGTGGTGTCGCTCGGCACGTCCGGCACCGTGTTCGCGGTCGCCGAGACACCCAGCGCCGACCCCACCGGCGCGGTCGCCGGGTTCGCCGACGCGACGGGGCGCTTCCTGCCGCTGGTGTGCACGCTCAACGCCGCCCGCGTCATGGACGCCGCCGCCCGCATCGCCGGCGTCTCGCTCGACGAGCTGAGCGACCTCGCCCTCCAGGCGCCGCCGGGGGCGGAAGGTCTCACGCTCGTCCCCTACCTCGAGGGCGAGCGCACCCCCAACCGCCCCACCGCGACAGGCTCGATCCACGGGCTGAGCCTGTCCACCGCCACCCCGGCCCACCTGGCCAGGGCGGCCATCGAAGGCATGCTGTGCGGCCTGGCCGACGCGCTCGACGCGCTGAGCATGCGGCCCGAGCGGGTGCTGCTGATCGGGGGCGCGGCCCGCTCGAAGGCGGTCCGCCGCATCGCGCCCACGGTCTTCGGCGTGCCGATCGCGGTGCCGCCACCGGCCGAATACGTCGCCGACGGCGCCGCCCGCCAGGCCGCCACCCTGGTGACCACCCCTGAGTGGCGCTCGGAGGACACCCGGACGTACGAGGGAGAGGCGGTCCAGGAGATCCGCCACCGCTACGCCCGCGCGACCGCCCACATCCTCGACTGACGCCGGCTCCGCCGCACCAGGGCCGCTCCGCGTCGCGTGGTGGTACGGCCCGCGCCCTGCCCCACAGAAGAGGGCTCAAGGTGGGCGAAGGTGAGGGTGCCGGGGCGCCGTTGCGGCGGGGCGGCGGTGAGGCTGGTGAGCGTCCCCCTGGAGGGCCGGGAACCCGGGACGGCGGGTGGGGCCGGCCGTGCGAAGCCGTACGAAATGATCAAAGGACTCAGGGAAGCGTCAGGGTCGGGTCGGGGGTGGAGCCCGATGTGGGGGAGCGGTCGCCAGGGGCAGAGTGAGGCCCATGACCGCAGCAAAGAGGCTCTACCCCCTGATCGCCTGCGCCTCGATCCTGTTCTCGGTGGTCGCCGTGGTGGTCGGCCAGTTGGGTGCCGACCCCGACCTCGACCCCCTGAACGTGACCGTGAGCGAGTTCGCCGTGTCCGAGCGCGGGGGCGTGACGGAGGCGGCGATGGCGGTTCTCGGGGTCGGGTCTCTGGTGTTGCTGGCGGGGCTGCGGTCCGTGGGGGCGCCCGTGCGGGGGATGCCCGGGCGGTTGCTGATGGTGTGGTCGGGAGCGCTGATCGTGGGGGCGATCATCCCGACCACACCCATCGGCCAGAACCTGGACCTCGCGGCGCAGGTCCACAGGTACGCGTCGGTCGCGGCGTTCGTGAGCCTGCCGGCCGCGGGCGCGCTGCTGGTGCCCCGGCTGACCGCGCACGCCGCGTGGAAGCCCGTCGCGCGGGCCGTGGAGTGGGTGGCGCTGGCGGGCGGGTTCGGGCTGCTGGCGATCACCTACGTGGCGCTGCCGGGCGAGCGGGTGATGATCGGATTGGTGGAGCGGTTGCTGCTGGCCGCGGAGGTGTCGTTGCTGGCGGTGCTGGCGGGATGGCTGGCGTGGCTGGCCTGGCGGCCGAGCGCCTCAAAGGCCCTCAATTTCCCGACATATCACAGATTTATCGCTAGTCGATCTTAAAAGCATCTGTTTCGATGCTATTCTCTCCCGCGATCTTCTATCCGGGAGCAGGTGTCATGGCATCGGGCAGATCCATCAGATTCAAGATCTCGACGCTGCTCGTCATCCCCTTGGTCTCCCTGATCGCGCTCTGGGGCTTCGCCGCGAGCACCACGTCGGGAGAGGCGCTCAACCTGCTCAAGGTCGAGACCATCTGGACCGGTGTCATCAACAGGGCCGACGCCCTGGTGTCCGGCCTGCAGGCCGAGCGGCTGGCCTCGGCCGAGCGGCTCGCGGGGGCGGTGCGGGATCCCCAGGCGCTGGAGCAGGCGCGGGACAAGGTCGACGTGGCCAGGAAGAACCTGCGCGACGGCGCGATGGCCCAGGACACCCAGGACGTCCTCACCCCGGACATGCGGACCCAGCTCCAGACCGTGCTCGCGGAGGCCGACCGGCTGCCCGACATCAGGAACAAGGTCGACGACCGCAGGTTCGTCGCCGGCAACCTCGTCACGGAGTACTCGAAGATCTCCGACGAGATCCACCTGCTGTACTCCAGGCTGGTGGTCAGCACCGACCTGGAGCTGTCCCTGCAGGGACAGGGCCTGATCGCCGCCGACCAGGCGCGCGAGCTGCTCAGCCGTGAGCACGCGCTGATCGTGGCCACGAACGGCCGCGCCACCATGCACGAGACGCACATGCTGGCCGGGATCGACGGGGCCAGGACGTACCTGTATCCCCAGGCTCTGGCCAACCTCGACACCGAGCTGCGGGCGCCGTTCGAGAAGCTGTACTACTCGCCCCGCTACGTCACGATGGAGAACCTCCTGGAGGGCTACATCGGCGGCCAGCGGGTGGACATCCAGCTCTGGCGGGGCATCGCCGACCAGGTGCAGGCCGAATATCGGGAGGCCATCGCCACCACCGGCGACAGGCTGCTCGCCAGGATGGAGCCCGCGGGCGTGGCCGTCCTGGTGCGGGCCGCCGTCGCCGGCGCGCTCGGCCTGATCGCGGTCGTGTTCTCCGTCTTCATCTCGATCAGGGTCGGCCGCCGCATCACCCGCGAGCTGGCCGCGCTGCGCCGCACGGCGCTCGACCTGGCGGAGATCAGGCTGCCCGAGGTCGTGTCGAAGCTGCGCAAGGGCGAGAGCGTCGACATGGCGACCGAGGCCCCGCCGATCAAGGTGAGCGAGAACTCGACCAGCGAGGTCAGCGACCTCGCGGCGGCGTTCGACAGCGTCCAGAGCACGGCCGTGGACGCCGCGGTCGAGCAGGCCAGGCTGCGCGACGGCGTGTCGGAGGCGCTGCGCAACCTGGCCAGGCGCAGCCAGTCGTTGCTCCAACGTCAGCTCCGGCTGCTGGACGAGATGCAGCGGCAGACGGAGGAGCCGGAGGCCCTGGAACGGCTGTTCAGGCTCGACCACCTCACCACCCGCATGCGCCGCCACGCCGAGGGCCTCGTGCTGCTCTCCGGCGGCTCGGCGGGCCGCAAATGGCGCGGCGTCATCCCGATGGAGGACGTGCTGAGCGGCGCGGCCGCACAGGTCGAGGAGTACACCCGCGTCCGCGTCTACCCGATGTCCGAGTGCGGCGTCTCCGGCGCCGCGGTGGCCGACCTCATGCACCTGTTCGCCGAGCTGATCGAGAACGGCACCTCGTTCTCCTCCCCCGGCAACGAGGTCTCCGTGCGCGGCGAGATGGTCGGCAAGGGCTTCGCGGTCGAGATCGAGGACCGCGGCCTGGGCATGGACGAGCACACCCGCAGGGCCATCAACGAACGCCTGGCCAGCGCGCCGGAGTTCGACCCCGCGCAGACCGAGCGGCTCGGGTTCGCGGTGGTCGCGATGCTCGCCGCAAGGCACGGCGTCAAGGTCACGGTCAAACCCTCACCGTACGGCGGCACCACAGCCATCGTCCTCGTGCCCGGTTCGCTGGTCGAACCCATCCCCACGCCCGTGCAGCCGATGGAATTCGAGCCCGTCTCCGTGTCGGTCGTCAGGGAGGAGCCGACCGGGCCGGGCGAGTTGCCGCGCCGCATCCGCACCAGCAGGAGGGCGGTGGCCCAGGGGAGCGGCCCCACGGCGGTGCCGCAGCAGGCCCTGGGGAACGGTCGCACGACGGTGCCGCAGCAGCTCCAGGGGAACGGTCGTACGGCGGTGCCGCAGCAGGTCCAGGGAAGCGGCCCGGCGGCGTTGCCGCAGCGGCAGGACTCAGAACCGGCCGAGCCGCCGCGGCGCGAGCAGGAGACGGGTCTGCCGCGGCGCGAGCAGGAGACAGGGCTTTCGCAGCGCGATCGGGAGACGGGGCTGCCGCGACGCGAGCAGGAGACGGAACTGCCGCGGCGCGATCGGGAGGCAGGGCTGCCGCGGCGCGAGCGGAAGACGGGCCTGCCCCAGCGGGAACGGGAGACGGGGTTGCCGCGGCGCGAGCGGCAGGCGAACCTGCCGCAGCGGCTCAAGGAGGCGCCGCCCGCCGAGCCGCCCGTCGCGGAGCGCTCACCTGAGGAGGCCAGGGCGTTGCTCTCCTCGCTCCAGTCCGGCTGGCAGCGCGGGCGGCAGGACAGCGAGCAGGATGGGGGATCTGAATCGTGAGCCGCGAGCACGAGTGGGTCGACGAGGAGGCGGGGCCGGTCGTCCGGCCGTACGCGGTCACCCGCGGGCGCACCAGGCCCACGTCGTCGACGGCGCTCGACCTGCTGGCGACCGTCGTCTCGACGGGCCTGCCCGCGCCCGCCAAGGCGGAGCTCGGCTTCCAGCACCGCCGGCTGCTGACCTGCGTGGCGGGGCAGTCGAAACCCGTCGCCGAGGTCGCCTCGACTGTCGGCCTGCCGGTCGCCGTCGTGCGGGTGCTGCTGGGCGACCTGCTCGACCACGGCCTGGTGACCGTGCGCCCGCCGCGCGACAAGGCCGCCGCCCCCTCGGAGTCGTTGCTCCGAGAGGTGATCAACGGCCTGCGTGCCCTGTAGCCCCGGGCCCGCGCGTCAGTTGGCGGAGGCGAGCGTCCGCAGCGAGTGTTCGACCAGGGTGATCATGACCTCCTTGGCGGAGGTGCGCCGCCGTACGTCGCAGAGCAGCACCGGTACGTCGTCTTCGAGGTCGAGCGCGATGCGTACGTCGTCGACGCTGTGCTGGGCCGCGCCGTCGAAGCAGTTGACGGCCACCACGAACGGCGTGCCGCGCTGCTCGAAGTAGTCGACGGACGGGAAGCAGTCGGTCAGCCGCCGGGTGTCGGCGATCACGACCGCGCCCAGCGCGCCGTGGGACAGCTCGTCCCACATGAACCAGAACCGCTCCTGGCCCGGCGTTCCGAACAGGTACACCACGAGCCCGTCGCGGATCGTGATGCGGCCGAAGTCCATGGCGACGGTGGTGGTGGACTTGGCCTCCACCCCGTCGAGGTCGTCGACGCCGATCCCGCGGTCGGAGAGCACCTCCTCCGTGCGCAGCGGCTTGATCTCGCTGATCGACCCGACCAGGGTGGTCTTGCCGACGCCGAACCCCCCTGCGACAAGAATCTTGAGCGCGACGGGGTCCTCAGAGAGCACGGAGTCCATTGATCACTTCCTTGAGAATGCGCTCGTTCGAGCGCGCCCCTCCAGCCGAGGGCGACGTCACCGAGATGAGGCCGTTGTCACGCAGGTCGCCGAGCATGACCCGGACGACGCCGACGGGCAGGTCGATCTCGACGGCCAGGTCCGCCACCGAGATCGGGTTCCGCGCTGCCCGCAGGATCAGTTGCAGTTCTGGGCCGAGCTCGTCAGGCGGGTCGCCGATGACGCGCACGGTGGCCACGAGGTCGAACGTGTCTCCGGAGGAGTGCGTGCGACCGCGGATGAGAGCATAGGGCCGGACGATGGGCCCCGCCTCCTCATCGAACCACTGCGGGCTATCGCTCATGACGCCCCAGCGCGTGGGTTGGTGCTGATGTGCTGACCCACCCGCTTGACCAGCATCGCCATCTCGTAGGCGATGTGGCCGACGTCCACGCTGGCGTCGGCGATGACGGCCAGGCAGGTGCCCTGTCCCGCCGCGGTGACGAACATGAACGCGGTCTCCATCTCCACGATGGTCTGGCGCACGTCGCCGCCGCCGAAATGCCGCCCGGTGCCGCGGGCCAGGCTCTGGAACCCGGCCGCCACCGCTGACAGGTGCTCGGCGTCGTCGCGGGTCAGCCCGCTGGAATAACCCACCGCCAGGCCGTCTGTCGACAGGATGACCGCCTGGCGGACCGCGGCGACCCTCGTCGCGAGGTCGTCCAGCAGCCAGTTCAGTTCACCGGTGTTGGTGGCCGGCACACTCATGCATCCCCCTTACTCATGGGCCCCTCCTCAGAGGCTTCTTCTCGGGCGCGTTGCGTTCCCCGCTGGAACGCGGAGAACAGGTCGCGTACCTCATCGGGAGAGCGTTCGGCCTGCGGCTCCGGCTCAGGCGGTTGTTGCTTGAGCTGCGGCGCCAGTTTGGCCTGACGCACTCGCCTGGGCAGCCCGGCGTGGGTGCCCGAGGTCACGACCGCGAGCGCCTTCTTCCGTGTACGGCTCGGCAGGGCGGCCTTGCCGTCGCCGCCGCCCGCTTCCAGTGTCGCCTGGTCGGTCACCATCGTCCGCGGCACGAGCACGATGGCCGCCGTGCCGCCGAAGGGCGAGCGTCGCAGGAGCACCTGGATCCCGTGCCGTTCGGCCAGCCTGGCCACCACGAACAGGCCGAGCCTGTCGCTGTCGGCCAGGTCGAACTCGGGTGGCGCGGCCAGCAGCGCGTTGAACTGGGCGTATTCGCCGGCCGACAGCCCGAGGCCTTTGTCCTCCACCTCGATGGCGTATCCGTTGCTCACCATGTCGCCGCGCACCTGGACCGTGGTGTCGGGCGGAGAGTAGATGGTGGCGTTCTCGACCAGCTCGGCCAGCAGATGGGTGATGTCGGCCGCTGCGGTGCCGTCGACCGCGCTGACCGGCATCGCCTCCACGGCGACCCTGGTGTAGTCCTCGACCTCGGCGACCGCGGCCCTGACGATGTCGATCACGGGAACCGGCCTGCGCCAGGCCCTTCCGGGCTCGGCGCCCGACAGCACCATCAGGCTCTCCGCGTGGCGGCGCATGCGGGTGGTCAGGTGGTCGAGCCTGAAGAGCTCCTCCAGCCGGTCGGGGTCGTGCGTGCGGCGCTGCATGCCGTCGAGGAGCGCGAGCTGGCGGTGGAGCAGGCCCTGCTTGCGGCGGGCGAGGTTGAGGAAGACCTGGCCGACGCCGCGCCGCAGCGAGGCCTGGCCGACCGCGGCGTTGACGGCGGTGCGCTGCACGGAGCCGAAGGCCCTGGCCACGTCGGTGATCTCCGCGGACCCGCTCACCTTGATCGCCTTCGTCTCCTTCCGTACGTCGACGTCCTCGCCCCTGCGCAGCTGCGCCACGATCTCGGGCAGCCGTGTCTGCGACAGCTCGACCGCGGCGGAACGCAGCCCGCCCAGCTCGCCGGCCAGGCGGCGACCGAAGCGTACAGAGATGATGATTGACGCGAGCACCGCGATCAAACCGACGCCGCCCGCGATGGCGATCTTGACGATGGTTGAGGTGGCGGCCTCGGCCGCGCGCGAGGCCACGGTCGCGGACGACTCGGCGCCGATCTCGTCGAGCTGGGCGGTGAGCCGGTCGACGACCTCGTGCCAGCGGTCGTCCTCGGTGGGCAGCTCGCCGGATCCGGCGACGCGCGCCTCCAGGCTGGTGAAGGTGAGGAACGGGTCGGTGGCGAAGACCAGCTTGTAGGGCTCGCGCAGCCGCACGTCGAGCCCGGCCAGCCCGCGCGCGTGCAGGAACTTCCTGGAGGCGACGTATTCGGTGAAGGCCGCCGCCTCGGGTTCGCTGAGCCGCTTGGCGCCGCGCGTCCCGACGATGAGGGCGTGTTCCCTGGCGATGTACTCCCTGGCCATGCCCATGGCCTGCATGGAGGAGGCCTGCTGGAAGATGGCCAGGTCGGAGACGGTGACCAGGTGGTCGTAGACCAGGAAGAGCCGGTCGAGCACGTGGTTGTAGGCGTTGAGCGTGGTGAGGCGGTTGCCGCGGCTCTCGTCGACGCCGGCCCTGATCTGGCCGAGCCGGTCGAGGGCGACGTTGAGGTTGCCGATCGGGCGGTTCAGGTCGCCGTCGACGGCGTCGCCTGCCTCGTCGACGGCCCGGCGGAAGTCGTCGACGGCCTTGTCGGTGCGGGAGCGCTGGCTGCCGAGCACTTCGGAGAGCTCACGCGCGGTGAGCGGCTCCATCGAGCGCACGCGTTCGGCCTGCAGCTGTAAGCCCAGGTCGGTGGAGGTCACACCGATCGTCTGGTAGAGCGTGTCCGCCCGGAGTAGTGACTGGGTGTCGCCCATGGTGAGGTTGAGGACGAAACCCCACAGCGCGCTCAGAGACAGGAGGGGTAGCAGCAGCAATAAGAAGATCTTGAACCGAATTGACCGGTTTCGCGAGCCCATGTCCCAACCTCGAGTCGGGGGCATTTCCACACCTTGTGTAAATACACCTCCGGAAGATCGCACAGGAGACTAGCACCGTTTATGGTCCCCGCGCAGTGGGGGGAAGACGTTCATTACCGGGATTATTGGGACGAGATCTTGGGCTGCCGGCGGGCCGAAGCGACGATCCTCTCCAGCCAGGCCAGCGCGACCAGCGAGATCACGATGAGTCCACCCCAGTTCAGCAGGGTGTACACGTGCACCTGCCAGTCGGTCACGTTCGGCACCCGGCCGATCCGCAGCAGCTGGAACTGCCACGGCTGCCCTGTCAGCACGAGGGTGATGGCGATCGCGATGGCGGTCATCGAGTCCCACAGCGCGTGCACCAGCGAAACTCCCAGATAGGTCAGCCAGACCGGCGCCGTGAGCCGCCCGCCCGCCGCGAACAGCACGCCGCCGGCGATCGCCGTCCACAGACCGTGCCCGACCGGCGTCAAGATGCCGCGCAGCACCTCCGTCTCCACGAGCTGCACCAGCGACAGGCCCTCGGAGGTGAACAGGGCGTTGAAGGCGTACCCCGCGCTCTCGAAGGCGGCGAACCCGAACCCCACAGTGGCCCCCAGTACCAGCCCGTCCTGTATCGAGGGCGATGTCGACGGCGATGTTGATGGCGATCCTGCGGATCGCGGCCCGGTCGCATGGGTCGGGTGTCTTCCCTCGTCGTCCGGTCGCTGCGCTCCCTCTCTCCTCAGTCCAGACACCGGCGCTCCCTCGCGGGCGCGGAGGGGGCGGGCGATGAAGATCAGCGCCGCGAGCTTCACGCCCTCCTCGATCAGGCCGACCAGGACGAACATCAGGATCGACGGCCGGACCAGCCAGCTCTCCAGCAGGGAGGCGCCGAGCACGCCCAGCACGCCGCCCACCACGAACGCGGTGAACAGCAGCTCGACCGTGACCCGGGGCGAGCGACCCCGCCCGTACGCCCAGACCACGAACGTCACCGGCACCAGGAAGCTGCCGAACAGCACCACGGTCGGCACCAGGTTGGAGTTGCGCGTCCAGGCCGTGACGACGACGGTGGCCAGCCAGAGCACGAAACCCGTCACGAAGATGCGCAGCCACGGCCTCATCGCGCGAGCTCTCCGACGGCGCGGAGCGCGGCGGACACGGCCGCGTCGGCGCGGCCGACGGGCGCGGAGTCCGAACCCGCGATCGCGATCCTGCCGAACCTCCTGCGCGCGACGTCCGCGGGGAACGGCCCGTCGGGATAGTACGGGTGCCAGGGCCGGCAGTACTCGGGCGTGTTCGCGTGCCCCCACCGGTCGACGATGATCGCCTCGATGTCCGCCGCGGGATCGAAGCCGGCGGGGCCGAGCAGCCGGGCGAGCTGGTCGCGGATGGTGTGCTCGAGCCGGCCGTACGGCGTCCTGACCAGTTCCCGCCTGCCCGCCGCCGCGCCCGCGCCGGGCCCCAGCTCGGAGCGGCACGGCGCGGCCAGGAGGTGCACGGTGGCGGGCGGTTCGAGCTCGCAGAAGCACCAGTACGCGCCCGTCCAGCGCACCCGCAGGACGCCGAGCCGCTGCCACGCGCGCGCGTCGCGCACCCGCACCGTGGCGTGCAGCAGCGGCACCCTGATCGCCGAGCGCAGCGCCCGCCGCTGGTCCTCGGGCAGCTCGGGCACCAGGTACGGGACGACCGCGCTCCAGCAGGCCAGGATCACCGATCCGGCCTCGACGGTCATGACCTGGTGGCCGTCGAAGTAGCCCACGGTCGCGGCGTCGGCGCCGTCGCGCGCGAACACCACGGGGCTGGACAACCGCAGCCGCGCCCGGCCGTCGGCCGGCGGCGTGGTGACGCGGTCTCCTCCAGCGCCCGCCTGCCATTCCTGCCGCACGCTGGGCGAGTTGAGCCGGGAGGGTTTGTCCCGGTCGAGCCCGAGGCCGCCGAATCCCGGACAGCCGGCGCCCCAGGCGTCGATCGCGCCGAAGGCCCGGGTGTCGTAGGCCCATTCGCGGCACGGCATGGTCCGGCAGAACCGCTCGACGTCGGGATGGACCCCGCACACCTGCAGCAGGAACTCGGAGTACGTGAGCGCGGCCAGCCGTTCCTGCTTCTCCTCCGCCGACAGCCTGGGGAACCAGTCGGGCGGGTCCTCGTGGAGCATGCGCAGGTCGCGCCTGGCCCGTTCGGCGATCGGCACCTCGTCGGCCCATCCGGGGGAGGCGAGCCTGACCAGCGTGTCGGTGCCGAAGGTCTCCGCGTCGCACATCACGCCGTCGGGCCGTCCCTGGCGGATCCTGCGGCGCAGCGCGTCGCGCCGGGCCTGCCCGGCGTCCTCGTCGTGGTTGTCGAGGACGAGGACGGCGGCGCCGGGATCGCGCCGCAGCCATTCGGCGGCCGCGCTCATCCCGCTGCGCCCGCCGCCGGCCACCACGAGGTCGTAGCGCTCACCTGTCGCCTCCGGCGGGCCCGCGTGGGCCCAGAACCGCCCGTCCCGCAGCGCGTGCGGCACGCTGAGCGCTTCACTGGTGTCTCCCCGCACTGTGAAGCCGCCCGGCCCGTACGCGGCGTTCTGCGGCGTCTCAGCTTGCCCAGGGGCGCCATGCGCCACTCGCGCCGCCGCCGGGCTCCCAAGAGCGCTCACGGCTATGCCGTCGAAGAAGTCCCGGCGGGAAATGATCTGGTTCATCCCGAGGTCGCGTGGAGTCAGGCCCATGGCGCGATCATCAGCAGCCAGGCGAAAAGCGGTGTCATGCCGCGCAGTGGTTCGAGAAACATTTTGCGCGACCTATTACGGCGAATGCCTGATTGGGCCACCCGTCCGGCATGTCAGACCGGGGAGTCAAGTGACCGGCAAGCACCCCTTCGACGCCTCCTGGGTGCTTGTCCGGGCGATGGCGAGTGGCCTGACCAGCACGATCGTGAAGGGCGTGCGGCGTCCCTCGTATGCCCCAGAACCGGAGAAAGCCGCGAAACCATTGAATTCCGCGAATAGCGACGTTGCCCGGCTGCGTACTCCCCGCTTCCTCTAGCGTTTTCGACAATGCCGCGCGAGTGAATTGGAGCGTATATGCTTAAGACCATTTCTGGCATATGTCTGGGCATGCTGGCCCTTGCCGGATGTTCCTCCGGGGAGGAGCCGCAGGCGCCCGCCGCCTCGGCGTCCGCGTCCTCGCCGTCCGCCGCCTCGGCCAAACTCCGCGCCGCCCTGCTGCCGGTGCCCGACGGCATGCACGTCGCCTACGGCCCGGAGCTCGGCGCGTTCGGCACGCTCAAGTCCACCCAGCAGGGCATCGCCGCGCTGCGCCAGGCCAAGCTGCAGCGGCCGGAGTGCGCGGGCGCGGCCCAGCTCGACATCGAGCAGCCCGACATCGCGGGGGCGCCCGCCGCTGTGATCGCGTTCGCCGCCGAGCGCGGCTCGATCACGCAGGCGGTGGTGTCGCTGCCGTCGGAGTCCTTCCCCAAGCCGCTGCCGCGCCAGTGCGCCTCCTACACGGCCGACGTCGGCGGCACGCAGGTGACGTACAAGACCAGGACGCTGAAGATGCCGCGCAAGGGCGACGAGTCGCGCGCCTACCTCACCTCGGCCGCGGGCGGCGAGAAGAACGCGCAGATCGGCTCCGTCATGATCAGGCGGGGCACCGTGGTCATGAGCATGCTCGTGGTCGGCCAGAAGGTGAAGGCGCAGGGCCTGTACGAACTGGCCCGCCTCGCCGACAAGAACCTCGAACAGGTCGCCTGACGGGTCAGATGAGCACGTGGTCGTCAGGGCGGCCGACGAAGGAGAACTGCGCGTTGCGGGTCAGCTTGATGTGGTCGGCCTGCCACGTGTGCATCGAGGCGTCGGCGCTGCGCCAGTAGACGAAGTTGAAGCGGTCCGCCGAGTAGATCTTGACGGCGTCCTCCTTCAGCCGCCGTACCAGCTCGGTGTCCTCGCCGCGGGTGATGTCCGCGAAGCCGTACGAGCGGAACATGTCGGCCTTGCCGAGGAACGTGCCGCCCTGGACGAGGAACGAGTAGCGGTGCTCCAGGCCGGGCAGGCGCAGCATGGTCGTGTTCATGCCCTCGAAGTACGCGTAGTGCGCGCCCTTGCCGACCAGCTCGGCGTCGGAGTAGTCGAACGCCCTGACCAGGTCCGACAGATAGTGCTCGCCGTAGAGGTTGTCGTCGTCCATCTTGGCGATCAGGTCGCCCTCGGCGGCGCCGATCCCCAGGTTCATGCAGGCGCCGAGCGAGAGCGAGGCGTCCGCCGGGAGGACGACGACGTCGGTGATGCCCGCCATGCGGGCCTTGTCGGCGACCACGACCGGGTCGATGTCCAGGCCGTGCAGCACCATGACGAGCTGGAGCGGCCGGTGGATCTGGCGGGCCACCGACGAGATCGCGTGCTCGATCTGGGAGGCGCGGTTGGTGGGCAGCACGACGGAGATCGAGCGCGACCGCGCCCGCACCTGGTGCCCGAGGACCTGGAGGATCTGGTCGACGCGGTGGGAGAACAGATGCTTGTCGAAGACGTCGCGCATCGCCAGGTGGCCCGTCCTGGCCCGCAGCTCGGGGCTGTTGATCAGGTGCAGCACCTGGTTGTACGACTCGACCGGCTCGCGCGCGATCGGGACGAGCCCGCCGAAGGTCTCCTCGATCGCCCGTGACCACCCCGACACGACGGGGGTCGCGCAGGCCGACAGCTCGAAGACACGGCGGGCGCACATGGTCGGCGAGTCCAGCACCGAGTTGACGTTGAGGAAGACCTTGTACATCCGGTACGCGGCCAGCATCCGGTCGTAGGGCAGCTCGCCCACGATGTGCGGCCGGTACTTCTCCGGCCAGGCGTACTTCTCGTCCACCTCGCCGTTGCGGGCGAAGATGTGCAGGCCCAGCTCCCTGATCGGGTCGAGCACGGTCTCCATCTGCTCGCGGCGCTCGGGGTGCTTGTCGCGGAAGTACATCCCGGCGAACACCACGTCGTGCAGGCGGCCCTGGCGCTGCTGGATGGGGTTGTGCACGCGGGGCTGGGCGGCGAACTGCAGCACGTCCACCCGGTCATGTCCTAGAACTTCGCGATATTTCGGCAACATGTCACCGTCGCAGGTGAACACGTAGTCGAACAGCCTGGCCGTGTCGATGAAGAAGTCGAAGTTCGGCGGGTCCTCCTTGTTCCAGAAGACCGTGGGGATGCCCTCCGCACGGCACCAGGCCACCAGGTCGCGCAGCGGCTCCTTGGGGGCGTTGGTGCCGGTCATCTGGTAGCGCCAGCGGCCCTGGTTGCCGTGCCAGGCCGACTCGCAGAACAGCAGGTCGGGCCGCTTCTCCGCGAAGATCTCCGGCCAGTCCTTGAGCCCGAACTCGATCTGGTCCCACTCGTAGCGGAAGGCCATCCTGGAGAAGTCGTCAAGGATGACCGCGACCTTCAGGTCGGGCCTGTTGACCGGGCCCGACGGCCACTTCACCGCCGGCACCTCGACCAGCGGCGGCCGGTTGCTCGCCGCCTCGACGACCTCGGTGACGGGCGTGGGCGGCTTGGGGGCCTTCTGCTTCGACCTGACCGCCTCGACGATCTTCCCGGGACTCTTCGAGCCCAGCGCCTCGCCCAGCTTGAACGTGCGCTTGGCCTGCGTGGCCTCCAGCTTCCAGCCGGCATACGCGGCCTTGGCCTCGGCGATCTCCAGCCGCCGCCGCAGCTCTCTCAGCTCCGCCTCGTACCGCTCGACGACCTTGCGGTCCTCGGGCAGCCAGTTGACGGGGCCGAGTCGCTGGAACACGAACCCGGAAGGTTCGGGGTGAGAAGAATCGTGCGAAGCACCAAGATGTGCGGGGGGAACGCGGGGGGCCTGCCCCCCGCGGGGATTTTCGGCCATGGTGGACGCCTAACGCTCAGCGGAGGTACATCATGCTACGGCGGAAATGGCCACTATTCGGGGCGTTTGCCCTGAGAGGCGGGGGCCAGGTTGTCCCCCTTGAGCCAGGCGGAGATCACCTTGGCGACCCGCGGGCCGGCCTGGCCGTCCCACAACACCGGCAGCTCGCCCGCCGGCGTCGAGGCGCCGTCGGCCAGCGCCTTCTCCGCCGCCGCCGGCAGCAGCGCGGGCGTGACCAGCCGGTTCGTGCCGTGCGTGATCGTGATCGGCCGCTCGGTGTTGGGCCGGACGGTCAGGCAGGGCACGCCCAGCACGGTCGTCTCCTCCTGTACGCCGCCGGAGTCGGTGATCACCAGCGCCGCCCCGCGTACGAGTGAGAGGAAGTCCACATAACCCAGCGGATCCACCACCTTGACCGACGGGCCGTCCAGACCCGCCGCGGCCAGCCGGGCCTTGCCCCGCGGGTGCACGGGCACCACGAGCGGGATCTGCCGCGACACGTCCAGAACCGCGTCGACCAGCTCCTTGGCGGCCTCGACCGTGTCCACGTTCGCCGGCCTGTGCAGGGTCGCCACGGCGTAGCGCTCGGGCAGGCCGAGCCGCTCCACCACGGGCGCCGGGTCCAGCGAGGGCAGGGCCGCGTACAGGCTGTCGATCATCGGGTTGCCCACCAGGTGCACCTTGGACGCGGGCACGCCTTCGGACGCCAGGTAGGAAAGCGCCTCAGGCGAGGTGGCGAACAGCACGTCGGCCAGCGCGTCGGTGACGACCCGGTTCACCTCCTCCGGCATGCCGCGGTCGAACGAGCGCAGCCCCGCCTCCACGTGCGCGGTCTTCACGCCCAGCTTGGCGCAGACGAGGATCGCGGCCAGCGTCGAGTTGACGTCGCCGTACACCACGACCAGGTCGGGCTCCTGCTCCTGCACGACCTCCTCCAGGCCGACGAGCAGCGCGGCGGTCTGCTTGGCGTGGGTGCCCGAGCCGACGCCCAGGTTCGCCACCGGCTCGGGCAGGCCGAGATCGGCGAAGAACACGTCCGACATCAGCGCGTCATAGTGCTGACCGGTGTGGATGATGCCCTGCCGCACGCCGAGTTCACCGAGTGCCCGGACCACCGGGGCCGCTTTCACGAAATTGGGACGAGCACCCAATACGTGCAGGACCAGGGGGTTCTCCCTCATTGACCTCGCCTTTCATAGCGGAAGGGAAAAAACGCTGCCTATGGTACGGTCACCGCGTGGCATCCGACGCCAGTCGTCAAGACTCCTCCCGCTCATCCGACAGGGTTTCCGCGAAGTCCGCCCGTGCCGGCGTCGGTGGACTTCTCAAAGGCTTCGTCCAGCACCCGATCATCGTTTCCCGGGTGGTCATGACGAAGGTCAGGTCCGACCCCGTCCGCGTGGCCCAGGCCGCCGCCGACACGCTCCCGCCCCGGATGCGCCCCATCGTGGGCAGCGTGGCCTGGCCGGCCGCGCGGCGGGCCCGGCGCATGGTGCGCAAGTTCGGCATGCGCGTGGTCAAGGGCCCGTGGAACGAAGCCAAGACCCACTGGGACGCCGGCCGCGTCAGCGAGGCCGCCGCCGTGCTCGAGGCGCACACCAAATACCCCTTCGTCAAGCGCAGGGCCGCCTACTACCGCGGCGAGCTGGCCGCCATCAGCCCCGACCCGATCCCGCCGGGGCCCAAGGTGGCCATCCTGAGCCGGGTCGAGAACCGCGTGCTGCACGTCGTCACCAACGCGCTGCCGTACACGCAGGCCGGCTACACCGTCCGCACCCACCGCATCGTCACCTCGCAGAAGGCCGCCGGCATCGACCCGCACGTGGTCACGAGCTGGGGCTGGCCGATGTTGCAGGGTCACGCCGACGCGGCCCCGTACGAAGAGATCGACGGCATCCCCTACTACCGGCTGCTGCCGGACGGGCACGGGGAGATGCCGTTCGAGACCCAGGGCCGCATCACGAGGGGCGCCGACGGGGTCACCAAGCTGGTGACCGAGCTGCGGCCGCAGGTCGTGCACGCCGCCACCGACCACCGCAACGGCTCGATCGCCCACGCCGTGCGCGACAGGACGGGCACGCCGTTCGTCTACGAGGTGCGCGGCTTCCTGGAGGAGACCTGGGCCTCGCGTGACCCGATCCGCGTCGGCAGCCAGCGGCACGTGCTCCAGCGCGAGCGCGAGGCGTTCCTGATGCGCGAGGCGGACGCCGTGGTGACGCTGGCCGAGACGATGGCCGCCGAGATCGTCGAGCGCGGCGTGCCCAGGGAGAAGATCCACCTGGCGCCCAACGCCGTGGACGACTCGCTGCTGTCGGTCCACTACGACGGCGCCTCGTTCAGGCAGGCGCACGGCATCGAGCCCGGCGAGATCGTGGTCGGGTCGGTGTCCAGCATCGTGGCCTACGAGGGGTTCGCCACCCTGCTGCGGGCCGCCGCGCTCCTGCGTGACGACCGCACCCCGGTGCGGGTGCTCATCGTCGGCGACGGCACCGAGCGCGACACCCTGCTTGAGCTGGTCGACGAGCTGGGTCTGAGCGACGCCGTGCTGCCGGGACGGGTCGGTCCCGAGGAGGCGCTGCAGGCGCAGGACGCCATCGACATCTTCGTCTGCCCGCGCGAGGACCTTCGTGTGTGCCGACTTGTTACGCCATTGAAACCGGTCGAGGCGATGGCGCTCGGCAAACCCGTCGTACTCAGCGATCTGCCCGCGCTTTCCGAGCTCGTCGGCTCCGACGGCGCCGGAATGCTCGTGCCGCCCGGCGATCCTGCCGCGCTGGCCAAGGCACTCGCCGGGCTCAGGGAAGATCCCGCCAAGCGGGCGGAGATGGGCGAGGCGGGGCGGGCCGAAGTGGCGGCGAAGCGCACGTGGAGCCGGGTTGCCGAGACTTATCAAGCTCTATACCGGTCACTTGCCGAATGATGACCTTCGTGTTGGCTGTCTCTTACGACGGGTTCGGTCGCATTAGGCGTGAGCTAGGTGGAGTTGAGATAACCTTTGCGACCATGAAGTGTTGTTTCCGGCTCCCTAAGGCACAGCTGTGACAGAAATCGACTTGGCTGTCATCGGTCTGGGCTACGTCGGCATGCCGCTCGCCAAAGAGGCGGCGGGCGCCGGGTTGCGGGTCGTCGGCGTGGACGTCGACCCCCGCAAGGTCGACGCGCTCAACGCCGGGCAGTCCTACATCGATGACCTGACCGACGCGGACCTCGAACACATGCTGGCCAACGGGTTCAGCGCCACCCTCGACGAGACCGTGCTGGCCAGAAGCAACACCATCGTCATCTGCGTGCCCACCCCGCTCGACGAGGACCACCGTCCTGACCTGTCGGCCGTGGAGGGCGCCACCAAGACCGTCGCCCGCAACCTGAGCAAGGGCACGCTCGTCGTGCTCGAGTCCACCACCTGGCCGGGCACCACCGACGAGGTGGCCAGGCCGCTGCTGGAGAGCTCGGGGCTCGTCGCGGGCGAGGACTTCCACCTGGCGTTCTCGCCCGAGCGCATCGACCCCGGCAACGCCAAGTTCGGGCTGCGCAACACCCCCAAGGTCGTGGGCGGCTACACGCCCACCTGCCGCGACCGCGCGACGGCGTTCTACGGGCGCTTCATCGAGCAGGTGGTGCCGGTCAGCGGCACCCGCGAGGCCGAGATGGCCAAGCTGCTGGAGAACACCTACCGGCACGTCAACATCGCCCTCGTCAACGAGATGGCGATCTTCTGCGACGAGCTCGGCATCGACCTGTGGGAGTCGATCGAGGCCGCCGCGACCAAGCCGTTCGGCTTCCAGAAGTTCCTGCCAGGACCTGGCGTCGGCGGGCACTGCATCCCCGTCGACCCGTCCTACCTCTCCTACACCGTGCGCAAGCTCGGCTACCCGTTCCGGTTCGTCGAGCTGGCGCAGGAGATCAACGAGCGGATGCCGTCGTACGTGGTGGCGCGCGTCCAACGATTGCTGAACAGCAACAAGAAGCCCGTGAACGGCGCCAAAGTGGTTATGCTCGGCGTCACTTACAAACCGGATATCGCCGACGAGCGTGAGACCCCGGCGCTCCCAGTGGCGCGAGCGCTGCTGGAGCTGGGGGCGGAGCTCTCGTTCGCGGATCCGTACGTCAAGGAGTGGTCGGTCGACGGCACCGCGGTGCCGCGTGAGGAGGATCTCGCCGAGGCCGTGACCAACGCGGACGTGACGCTGCTCCTGCAGCAGCACGCCGCATTCGACCTCGACATGGTCGAGGCGAAAGCCAAGCTCGTGCTGGACACCCGAGGCGTTCTCGCCGAGGGTGAACGCGTCGAGCGGCTGTAGCGACGGAGGGCTGCGCGCAGTGCACGTGCTCGTCATGACGGTGGTGCATAACCCCGAGGACGCGAGGATCCTGCATCGGCAGATCCGTGCTCTCGTGGACGCCGGTCATGAGGTCACGTACGCGGCGTCGTTCACCGCTTTCGGCGTCGTCCCTCGTCCCTGGGTCACGGGCGTCGATCTGCCCAGGGCCGCGCAGCGCAAACGTCTGTCGGCCGTGCTGGCCGCCCGGCGGCTGTTCAAGCGCATGCGCGACAAGGTCGACCTCGTCCTGATCCACGACCCCGAGCTGCTGTTCGCCGTGTGGGGCATGCGCAACCGGCCCCCCGTGGTGTGGGACGTGCACGAGGACACCCCGGCCACGCTCTCGCTGAAGCCCTGGCTCCCCTCGCTCCTGCGGCCGCCCGTGCGCTTCATGGCCCGCATGCTCGAAGGCACCGCCGAGCGTCACATGCACCTGATGCTGGCCGAGACGGCGTACGCGGGCCGGTTCGAGCACGCTCACCCCATCGTGCCCAACGAGACCTGGGTGCCCGACTCCGTGACCCCTCCCGGCGACGACCGGGTGGTCTATCTCGGCTGGCTGTCGCGGGCCAGGGGCGTGATCGAGGCCGTCGAGGTGGCCAAGCTGCTGCAGCCGTACCGCGTGGCCGTGGAGCTGATCGGGTACGCCGACCCGCAGAGCCGTCCGATGCTCAACCAGGCCGTCACCGAGGGCCTGCTGGAATGGCGCGACTTCATGCCCAACGACGAGGCGCTCAAGCGGCTTGACGGGGCGCTCGCGGGGCTTTCCTTACTCCACGACGAGCCCAACTACCGGCATTCCATGCCGACGAAGATCGTTGAGTACATGGCCCACGGCATCCCCGTCATCACCACCCCCTCCCCGCGCGCCGTCGAGCTGGTCGAACGTTACGACAGCGGCGTCGTCGTGCCGTGGGAAAACCCCAAGGCGGTCGCGCAGGCGGTGCTGACCCTCCGCGACGACGTGCGGGAGCGACGGGCGCAGGGGGCGCGCGGTTACGCGGCGGCCCGCGCCAACCACCACTGGCCCAACTCCGCGAAGAGGTTCGTAGCCCAGCTGGAGTCGTGGGCGGGCGTCAGCCGATAACGGTTCTCCTTCAAGGGCGGTAGGTACCTGAACGTGCGCTGGCTTTTCCTCGCTGTGGGCGCGGCCATTCTCGCCGTGGTGGCGGCGGCGATCATCGTGCTCCCCTTCTCGTCGGAGGACCCGGTCGCCGGGCCGGCCACGCCCAAGCCGTCGAGCACCGAGCCGACGCCGAAGGTGAGCGCGGTCACCGACCGGTGTGGAACGTTCGAGACCAAGGAGCAGGCCCCCTACGCCGTCACCGGCTACTGGATCACCCCCAAGTCCAACCCCTGCACCTGGCGCAAGCAGCTGCAGGAGATCCACAGCGTCGGCGGCGACACGATCATCAGGATCGGCTACGGACTGCAATATCGTCCCGTCACCGGCTCCGGCGAGATCAAGACCAAGGACGGCGAGCTCGACTCGCTGTATGAGGCGTGCGAAGAGGACGGCCTGACCTGCCACGACGCGGCCGAGCGGGACCTGAGGAAGGCCAACCCCGGCAACCGGATCGGCCGCACGTACGTCTACCGCACCGACGAGTCGTTCGGCGAGGCCCTGTTCCGCTGCCCCGAGATGGAACACGCCATCCAGACGCCCAAGCGCACCTATTTCCGGCTCATCACCCAGCCGGACGGCTCGGACGACTCCACGTGCGACTTCAGCGGCAGGGCCACCTCCTACGACATGATCCTGATCGCGGGCAAGCCGACGGACAGCTTGAAGGAGCTGCTCGACCTGGCCGACCAGTTCGGCATGCGGGTCTTTCCCGCGCTGCCGCTCGCGCCCCGCGACCCCGAGACGCCGACCAGGGCCAACAGGAAGCACATCGGCACGCTCACCACGGTGACGCGGCGCATCCTGCAGGACTACGGCGTGCGCTTCGCCGAGCGCGAGTCGCTGGGCGGCGTCTACCAGCCGTTCGAGGTCCAGATGTCCGACACCCTGGCCGACAATCCGACGCTGGAGGTCTACGCCGACCAGCACCGGATCGTGGAGCAGGAGTTACCCGGCAAGCCCATCCTGATCAGCCCCTATCTCGACGCCCGCAAGCGGGTGGCGTTCGGCCAGACGCCCAAGCAGGTGGCTGAAGGGTTCAGGGCGCTGACCAAGACGGGCGTCGGCATCATCGCGCCCCAGGACAGCCGCGGCACCGGCAAGGTGGGCCTGTTCTGGCCCGACGAGCGCGAGAGCGAGGTCGACGAGCGGCTGCGGCCGGTGGTGGGGGAGTCGACGTACGAGACCGCCTACCACGGCTCCACGCGCGACTACTACCGCGAGATGTCGATCGCCCGCGAAGAGCTGCTCGTGGCCGGTTACGAGGTGCAGCTGTGGGCGAACGTGGAGGCGTTCGAGCCGTCCGGCGACCAGCCGTGCGCCCCGCACGGCACGCGCGGCAAGACCGACAAGAAACGGCTCGACCAGGCCGTGACCATGGCCGGGCGCTACGTGCAGAAGATCGTCTCCTACATGTGGAGCGACTTCATGACGTGCGGTCAGCCGTCGTTGGAGAGCGAGATCACCGCCGACTGGCGGCGGCCCATCGCGGTCGACGCGATCCGCCGCGGGCGTGACGTCCAGGACGGCGTGGAGGTGCGCGGCTACAACTTCCAGGGCGGCACGGTCACCATCCAGTGGTCCGGCGGGACTCAGGAGCTGGTGGTGTCCGCGGTCGGCTGGCTCGACGAGGACCCGCTGGAGGAACTGCCCGAGGGCATGGTCACCGCGTGGGTGCCGTTCAACTGGTCACAGGTGCCGGCCGGCGAGTGGGTCAAGATCGGGGTGAAGGTGCCGTCAGGACAGTCGACGGCGGAGCCGTTACACGTGCGGATCGACACCTGATCGGCGGGTCGCCGCACCGTTCGCTCCCCGTCCGCGGCTGCGTGTAACGTGCCTGCCATGGTCCCGAGCATCCCGGTCAGCGTCGACCTGGTCGTGCTCACCGTGCGCAACCAGGCGCTGAGCGCGCTCGTGTGGCGTCGCGACAACCCGCCGTTCCTGCGGCGCTGGTCGCTGCCCGGCGGCTTCATCCAGCTCGACGAGGACCTTCCGGCCGCCGCCCACCGCATCCTGGCCGAGCGGGCCGGCCTGCCGGGGGCGCCCGTGCACCTGGAGCAGCTCCAGACCTACGGCTATCCCGACCGCGATCCCCGCCAGCGGGTGCTGAGCGTCGCCTACCTCGGCCTCGCCCCCGACCTGCCGGCCTCGGAGAAGGCCCACATGAGCTGGCAGCCGGTCGACTCGCTCGCCGTCATGGCCTTCGACCACCGCCGCATCATGAAGGACGGCGTCGAGCGGGCCCGCTCCAAGCTGGAATACACCCCTCTGGGGGCGGCCTTCTGCCCGCCCGACTTCACGGTGGCCGACCTGCGCCGCGTCTACGAGATCGTCTGGGGCCGGCTGCTCGACCCCCGCAACTTCCACCGCAAGGTCACCAAGGCCGAGGGGTTCCTGGTGGAGACGGGCGCGACCACGACCCGCGACGGCGGCCGCCCGGCCAAGCTCTACCGCCGGGGCCCGGCCGAACTGCTCCACCCCCCGATGTTGCGCACCCTCAAAGACTGACGCGCTCGCGCTTACCCCGAAAACCGGACATTCGGCCCTGTACGCCCGTAAGATCACATGTCAATGTGCGTGCCGGTCGCGACATCGATGGGAGGCGGCGGATGGCGGGGGAGCCCGAGACGCCGGCGACGGCCCGGGTGATGGGCCGGGTGACGGCCCGGGTGACGGGCCGGTGACGCCGCTGCTCGCGGACCGCTACCGGCTGCTGGCGGAGCTCGGACAGGGCGGCATGGGCACGGTCTGGCGGGCGATGGACGCGCTGCTCCAGCAGGAGGTCGCCGTCAAGGAGGTCAAGCTGCCGCCCGACCTCGACGCGGCCTCGCGGGAGGAGCTGACCCAGCGCACGCTGCGCGAGGCGCGGGCCGCGGCGCGCCTGCGCTCCCATCCGTCCATCGTCACCGTGCACGACGTCGTCCTCGACGGCGGGCGGCCGTGGATCGTCATGGAGCTGGTGCAGGGCCGCTCCCTCGACCAGGCCGTACGCGAGGGCGGGCCGCTGCCGCCGCACAAGGTCGCCTGGATCGGCATGCGGATGCTCGACGCGCTCGGCGCCGCGCACGGGTCAGGAGTCCTGCACCGGGACGTCAAACCCGCCAACGTCATGCTCACCGACGACGGGCGGGTGCTGCTCACCGACTTCGGCATCGCGAGCGTCGCCGGAGACGCCGAGCTCACCCAGACCGGGTTCCTGAGCGGCTCCCCCGGCTACATCGCCCCCGAGCGCCTGCGCGGCGAGGCCGACGGCCCGCTCGCCGACCTTTGGTCGCTCGGCGCCACGCTCTTCACGGCGGTGGAGGGCGCGCCGCCCTTCGCCCGCCCCAACCAGGCCGCCGTGATGGCGGCGGTGCTGATGCAGGAGCCCGCCCCGACCAGGCGGGCAGGTCCGCTCGAGCCCGTGCTCGCCGCCCTCCTCGACAAGGACCCGGCGCGGCGCTGCACCCCCGACCAGGTGGCCGGCTGGCTCGACGCCATCGCCCAGGGCAACCCGGCGACCGACCCGGCCCTGCACAGGCAGCGGACCGCGCCCGGCCGCCTGACCCGCCGCCCCCGCCGGCGGGTCGTCGTGGGCACCGCGATCGCGGTGGCGCTGGTCACGGCGGCAGCGGTGGCCATGGTGCCGATCATGCCGAACCTCATCCGCGTGATCGGCTACCTCGCGGCGCCCCGCCCCACCTACTCCGTGCCGGAACCGGTCGACACTTCCTCCCCGGCGCCGAAGCGGACCACCCGCGACTTCGAGGCCTGCGACCTGCTGACCGCCGCGCAGGTGCGCAAGATACTCGGCGGGCCGGCGAAACGGCAGTACATCGTCGCCTCCAACTGCTCCTGGAAGCGGGACGACGGCAGCAACGTGAGCCTCGCGGCGAGCCGCATGGGTGCCTGGGGCGTCAAGATGGCTCACGACCAGTCGGTCGAGTACATGAAGGAGGAGCCCAAACGCGTTCCAGGGACCAGGCTCCGCAAGGGGCCGAAGGTCGGAAGCGAGGCGTACAGCTTCACCCAGAAGACCCCCTTCTCGTTCCGCGGGCAGCTCTACCGGACCGACATCTCCTTCCGCTCGTCGGACGTCTGGGTGCGCGTGGCCGTCACCGTGCGCCGGCCCGGATTCGCCGCCGGCGACAGGACGGCCAGGCTCGTCCAGGCGTCCCTCGTCAAGCTCCGCTGAAGGCCGGACGGGGTGATGCTTCCCCGCGCCGCGCCTTCTACAGTTGGGCCATGCCTCGTTTCCGCCAGATTCTCGACACCATGGCCCCGTACAAAGCGGGCAAGGCCGTAGCGGCTCCCGACGGGCGGTCGTACAAACTGTCGTCCAACGAGACGCCGTACGATCCGCTGCCGTCCGTGGTCGAGGCCATCGCCGAGGGGGCGCGGCAGATCAACCGCTATCCCGACCCCGCCTCGGTCAGGCTGACCGAGGCCATCGCCGAGCGCTGCTCCGTGCCGCCCGAGCACGTAGCGCTCGGAGCCGGCTCCGTCACGGTCGCGCAGCAGCTGTTCGAGACGGTGGGCGAGCCGGGAGCCGAGGTCGTCTACGCGTGGCGCTCCTTCGAGGCCTATCCGCTCCTCGCCGACCTGGCCGGGGTCACCTCGGTCAGGGTGCCGCTGGCCGGCGAGGACCACGACCTCGACGCCATGGCCGAGGCGATCAACGACCGCACGCGCCTGGTGTTCGTGTGCAACCCCAACAACCCCACGGGCACGGCCATCCGCCGCGGCGCGCTGGAGGCGTTCCTCGACCGGGTGCCCGAGCACGTGCTGGTCGTGCTGGACGAGGCCTACCACGAATACGTCCGCGACCACGACGTCCCCGACGGCCTCACCCTCTACCGCGACCGGCCCAACGTCTGCGTCCTGCGCACCTTCTCCAAGGCGTACGGGCTGGCGGGCCTGCGGGTCGGCTACATGATCGCGCAGGAGCCGGTGGCGTCGGCCGTGCGCAAGACGATCATCCCGTTCGCGGTCAACCACCTCGCGCAGGTCGCGGCCATCGCCTCGCTGCAGGCCGAGGACGAGCTGTTCGACCGGGTCGAGCAGGTGGTCAAGGAGCGCACCCGGGTGAGGGAGTCACTGCTCGCGCAGGGCTGGACGGTGCCGCCCACCGAGGCCAACTTCGTCTGGCTCCGGCTCGGCGGGCGCACCCTCGACTTCGCCGCCGCGTGCGCGGCGGAGGGCGTGGCGGTCCGGCCCTTCGCGGAGGAGGGCGTACGCGTCTCGATCGGCTCTCCCGAGGCCAATGACGCGTTCCTGGCCGCCGCCGCCTCCTTTCCCCGATAGGGCCGTCACTCCTGCCGGCGGGCCTGCCAGTTGAGGTAGGCCACGCCGGCGATGTGGGAGCCCTGGCTGGGTTCGAGGGCCCGGGCTTCGTAGATCGACCTGGAGTGGTCGAACACCACCCGGTCCCACTGCGCCACGGCCATCCAGCGCGGCGCCTGGAGATACTGGCCCGCGGAGGCCAGGCCGCCGGTGCCGTCGACGCGCAGGAACGTGGTCGGCACGCCGTCGGGGTCGGTGGTGGCCATGTTCTTGCTGTAGGTCCTGGCGAACCTGGCCATGTCGGCGCCCTTGAAGCCGAGCCCGTGGCGGAAGGCGAGGGCGGCGAACTCGGCGTCGATCGCGCCGTGGCTGAGGTCCTCGATCTGCTTGGCGCCACGGCCGGACGGAGTGAACTCGGAGATGCCGTCGGCGGCGGCGAAGCCCCGGTAGGTCGCGCCGAACGACGGCCAGTAGGACCAGGTGTAGGCGTCGTCCGCGTCGGTCCTGAGCTCGCGGGCGAAGGTGCGGGCCATCCGCCTGGCCCGGTCGGCGTAGGCGGGGTCGCCGGTGGCGGCGGCGATCTCGGCGTAGGTGAGCCCGAGCGCGAGGAACTGGTTGGTGGGCATCTCGGTGCCGTCGTAGGCGAGCGGGGTGCCCTTGACCCAGGCGAGGTGCCCGCCGCCGTCGTCGCCCTGCCGCCATTCGCGGTCGTGCACGGCGGCCGCGGCCTTGGCGGCCTCGAGATACTCCGCGGCCTTGGCCCGGTAGCGCGGGTCGGCGTGGAGCTTCGGCGTACGCATCACGATCCGGGCGAACGACGCGATCGGGTAGGTGATCATGCCGGTGTGCACCGCGAAGATCACCGGCTGGGAGACGAGCCTGGTCGCGCCCTGGACGGGCGGGGCCGTGCCCTCTTCGTGCAGGTCGCGGGCGGTGACCTGGGTGGGCGTCGGATAGGCGTCGAGGATCTTGCGTACGGCGTAGTCGGGGGAGCCGGGGTCCATGGACAGGTCGGTGAAGGTGGCAACCGCGTCGTTCCTGCTGTTCCGCACCTCTAAGGTGAAGCGGTCGCCGGTGCTGCCCGCCCGCACTGTCGCCGTGGTCAGGTCGGCGTAGGACAGCGAGCTGCGCACCTCCAGCACGGGCCGGCCGGTCGAGTCCTTCAGCTCGGCGATGCCGACCGTGTAGGGGTGCATCGCGCGCCACGCGGGCAGCGACTCCCCGCGATAGTCGGCGACGTCGCGCTCGGAGTCGCGGTTGCCCAGCACGAGGTCGATGTTGGTGACGAGCCGGTCCAGGTAGTGGGTGTCGCGGTAGGCCTCGTACATGCGGATGAAGCCGGCCAGCACGTAGGACTGGCCCCAGGCCAGGCCGCCGTGCTCGTTGTTGTCGGTGGGCTGCCCCACGGCGCCGCTCTCGTGGAAGGCCCGCTCGAAGAGGTCGAACGTCTCCCGCGCCGTGTAGTCGTGGCCCGCCGAGGCGCGAGCCGTGCCCGTGTGCACCATGCCCGTTTGCGCCGTGCCCAGCACGCCCATCGCGAGCGCGCCGAGACCGAACTGCCTGCGTGTCACCATCGATCCATCACCTCCGGCGGCGTCAGCCCTTGACCGCGCCGCGCATGCCTTCGAGTACGTGCCGTTGCATGATCATGAAAACGATGACGACCGGGATGATCGAGATGATCGTTCCGGCCGCCAGGCTGCGAACATCCGTGCCGGTGATTCCGGCGAGATAGGCGATCCCCAGCGCGACGGGGTATTTCGCCGAGTCCTTCAGCACCACGAGCGGCCAGATGAAGCTGTTCCAGACCGAGATGAAGCCGAAGATGCCGAGGATGGCCAGGGTGGGGCGGGCGGCGGGGAGCATGACGTGCCAGAAGATGCGCAGCTCGTGGCAGCCGTCGGTGCGGGCGGCGTCCACGACCTCGCGGGGCACGCCCGCGAACGTCTGACGGAGCAGGAAGATCCCGAAGGCGGAGAGCACCCCGGGAAGGATCACCCCGGCGAACGTGTCGGCCATCCCGAGTTCGGAGACCACGAGGAACCTGGGGATGAGCATGACCTCGCTCGGCAGGAACATCGTGGACAGGATGGCGAAGAAGATGAGGTTCTTGCCCCTGAAGGTCATCAGGGCGAGCGGGTAGGCGCACAACGCGGAGACGACGATGTAGAGCGGCACCGTCACGCCGACGTAGATCACCGAGTTGAGCAGGTAGGTGGGGAAGGGGATGGCGGTCCAGGCCTCGACCGCCCAGTCGAGCACGGGCGGCCGGGGGACGATGTCGGGCGGGAAGGAGAAGACCGCCTGGCCGGCGGGCTTCAGCCCCGCGCTGAGCAGGATGAGGAACGGGCCGACGAAGACCAGGGCGATCGCCGTCAGCAGGACGTACATCCCCGCGCGTCGCAGTCTCATGGGCAGGCTCATGGCATGACCGTCCGTCCGCGGGTGAGCCGGTAGTTGAGGACGGCCATGGCGATCATCAGCACCCAGAGCACCAGCCCCATCGCGCTGGCGTAGCCCATCTCGTAGTGCTCGAACGCCGCCGACCAGATGTAGTAGCCGAGGGTGAGGGTGGCGTCCTGCGGGCCGCCCCTGGTCATCACGTAGATGGAGGTGAAGGCCTGCATGGCGTCGAGCATCTCCACCGTCACCGCGACCGCGATGTACGGCACCATCAGCGGCACCGTGATGTGGCGCAGCCGGTGCCAGGCGGTGGCGCCGTCGACCTTCGCGGCTTCGTACAGGTTGGTGGGGATGGTCTGCAACCCGGCCAGATAGATCATCATGTAGAAGCCCATGCTCTTCCAGCCCTCGACCAGGACGAGCGCGGGCAGCGCCCAGAAGGGGTCGAGGAGGTACTGGATGGGCTGGTCGAGGAGGCCGGCTCCGGTGAGGATCCAGTTGAGCACGCCCTGCTGGTGGAAGACGTACTCCCAGGCGACGCCGACGGCGACCATCGAGGTCACGACGGGCAGGTAGTAGAGCATCCGGAACGTTCTGATGCCGGGGAGTCTCTGGTTGACCAGCACGGCCAGCAGCAGCGGCACGACCACCAGCAGCGGGAACATGCCCACCAGGAAGAGCAGCGAGTTGAGCAGCGCGGTCCAGAACCTGCCGTCTCCGGCGATCCTGGTGAAGTTCTCCACCCCTATGAAGACGGGCTGCGACACCACGTCGTACTCGAGGAACGACAACTGGATCGCGGTGATCGCCGGCCAGGCGAAGAACACGCCGAACAGGACGAGTGCCGGGATCACGAACAGGTAGGGCGTGTACCACCGCTGCCCCGGGATCCGGCCGGCGGCCATCGCATCACCTCCTTTTTGCCGTCCTAAGATTTGATAAAGGCTGGCCAGAATTTGGGGAAGCGTACATTCGGCTGATCGACATGGTCAATACCTGCCTCTTGACGTTCTGTCGCGAGACTGACATGGTGCCGAAAGTGGCGATAAAGGACGGCCATATCTTGCAGGAGGCTCGCGGAGATGACTCGATGTGCCTTAACGATCGGCGCGCTGGCGCTGTCCCTCTTCACCGCCGGCTGCGTCGCCGGCACGTCGCCCCAGACCGCCGCGGTGCCCGCGGACGACCAGCCTTTCGAGGGTGAGGTCGAGTTCTGGACGATCAACCTGAAGAAGAACTACAGCGACTACATCACCGGCCTGATCGCCCAGTACGAGAAGGAACACCCCAAGGTCAGCATCAAGTGGGTGGACGTCCCCGGCCAGGAGAGCGCGACCAAGCTGCTCGCCGCCGTCGCCAGCGGCGACGTGCCCGACGCGGTCAACGTCAACTCGGTCGAGCTGGGCAGGTTCGTCCCGTCGCTGGAGCCGCTCGACGCCTATTTCGGCCAGAAAGAGCTGGCCGACTTCCAGCCCAACCTGGTCGAGCCGATGCGGATGAACGGCAAGCTCTACGCCGTGCCGTGGTACAACGGCGGCTCCCCCGTGGCCATGTACCGCAAGTCGGTCGTCAGCAAGGCCGGCTTCGACGAGAAGGCGCCGCCCACCTCCTTCGCCGAGGCGCTCGCGCTGGCCGACAAGGTCTACGAGGAGACCGAGGTCAACGGCACCAACGCCATCCCCGACCACACCGCGCTGCGCTATCACGGCGTCTCCCTGCTGACGGACGACAAGAAGAAGGCGGCGTTCAACACGCCGGAGGCGGTAGCCGTCCTGGAGATGTTCAAGAAGAGCTACGACAGGCACGGCATCGCGCCCGGCGCCATCTCCAAGGACATCCGCAACCTGCCGCAGTCGCTGGAGAACGGCCAGGTGGCCTTCAAGCCGATGGCCAACGCCGCCGAACTGCTCAACATCCAGAAGAACGCCCCCGACGTCTACAAGGACCTCGTCATCACCGAGCCGGTGAAGATGAACACCGGCGGCTACCTGCTGCTCGCGCAGCAGGCCTTCTCCATCCCGAAGGCCTCCACGCACAAGAAGGCCGCCGCCGAGTTCATCAAGTTCTTCACCAACGGCGTCAACCAGCTCGCCTTCTGCAAGATCGTGCCGATCTACCCGTCCACGGTCTCCTCGACCAAGGACCCCTTCTTCACCCAGGCCGCGGGCGACGACCCGATGGCCGTCGCGCGCCAGGTGATCGTCGAGGGGCTGCCCCAGCTGCAGTACATCCCGCTCGGCACCACCAAGGACGCCGAGCTCGCCGAATACCTCATGGAAGAGGTCAGAGCCTTCCTCCAGGGATCCCAGAGCGCCGGGGAAGCACTCGACGCCGCAGAGAAACGATGGAATGACGCACTTGCCTGAACTTCGCATCGGGATCGTCGGCGCCGGCCTGATGGGCCGCGGCCACGCCGAGGTCCTCGCCGCCCATCCCGGAACCGAGATCACCGCGGTCGCCCGCCGGCCGCTCGAGCACGCTCCGGGAGCGACCGTCTACCCCGGCTACCAGGAGCTGCTCGACTCCGGCACCGTGGACGCGATCTCCATCACCACACCCGACCACCTGCACGCCGACGTCATGGTGGCCGCCGCCCGCGCCGGCGTGCACATCCTGGTCGAGAAGCCGTTCACCACCACCGTGGCCGACGCCGACCGCGCCGTCGCCGCGATCAGGTCGGCAGGCGTGGTGGCGATGTGCCTGTTCAACCACCGCTGGGTGCCGGCGTACGCGCAGGCCAAGGAGCAGATGCGGATGATCGGCGAGCCGGTCGTGGGCTACGCGCGCAAGGACGACACGATCCACGTGCCCACCGAGATGATCGGCTGGGCCGACCGGACCACCTGCGCCTGGTTCCTGTCCAGCCACGACATCGACCTGATGACCTGGCTGTACGACGACGAGGTCGTCGAGGTGTTCGCCACGGCCAGATACGGCAAGCTGCGCGGCCGGGGCATCGACACCCCCGACGCCATGCAGATCCAGGCCAGGTTCGGCCGGGGCGCGGTCGCCACCTTCGAGTCGGCCTGGATCTACCCCAACACCTTCCCCACCATGGTGGACAGCTACGTCACCGTGGCCGGCGAGACGGGCGTCATCCAGCTCGACCGGCAGAAGGAGAACATCCAGCTGGCCACCGAGGACGGCTACGCCTACCCCAGGAACATGCTGCAGCGGGTCGTGCACGGGGTGCCGGCGGGGGCCTACCGCGACGCCATCCACCACTTCGTGGACTGCGCGCTCGCCGGGACCGAGCCGCTGGTCACCGTGGAGAGCTCCCGGCACGTGACCGCGGTCCTGGCGGCCGCGCACGAGTCGGCCCGGACGGGGCAGCCGGTGAAGCTCTGATGGCCGGCACGTACGTGGAGAAGCCGCCGCACGTGGACCCGGCGCGGATGCGGCACATCACCGACGAGGCGCTGCTCGCCGAGCTGGGCGTGACGACGGTCGCGCAGGCCCGGCCGTGGCGGCGGCCCGACCCGGTGTGGCCGGAGCCCCGCCCCGAGGACGTGGCGGAGGCGGACCGGCTGATCGGGACGGAGGTGGACTTCCTCGACAAGGGCCACGGCCGGTCCAGGCTGTACGGGTTCCACTACCTCAGGTGGATGATGCCCCTGGTCTCGGCCTACGCGCAGACCCGTGACCCCCGCTACGCCCGCGAGTGGGACCGCCTCTTCCGGCAGTGGTACGCGAGCCGCGACCAGGTCGAAGGCGACTGGCCCGGGCTTGACGTGGTCTGGTATTCCCTCGGGGTGTCCTCGCGGTCGATGCACGTCACCCGGGCGCTGGCCGTCCTCGCCACCGAGCCCGCGCTCAGCGACGAGTGCTGGCTGCAGATGATGAAGACCGTGCTCGGCGGCGCCAGGTGGGCGGCCGAGGAGCACGACGAGTTCCGGCACGGCAACTGGCAGTTCGCCACCGTCTGCGAGCTGCTGCACGTCGCCCGCGTGTTCGCCGACCTTCCCGAGTCGGGGCGGTGGGCAGAGGTGGCCAGGGCGCGCATCCTGGAACACCTGGAACGGGACGTGCGCGAGGACGGCGGCCACCACGAGCGCTCTCCCGGTTATCACGGCATGTGCCTGGGCGGCGTGCAGCGGGCCGCGTCCGTCGACCCCGACCTGGTGGCGCACCCGCGTTTCCGCGCCATGCACGACTGGCTGGTCTCGCTGACGACGTCGGGCGGCTGGGTCCCGCACCTTCAGGACAGCGGCGTGGTCTGGCCCGCAGAGATGGTGCGGACCGGGGAGAGGTTACTGGGTGAGGCGATCGTGCCCGTCGAGGGCTCGCACGCCCTGGAGGACAGCGCGTACACGATCTTCCGCGCCGGCACCCTGCACACCGTGATCAACCACGGCCCGTACATCGGCCACGAGCTGGAGCCGCACAGCCACCACGCGGCGCTCGACTTCGTGCTGTCCGGCTGGGGGGTGCCGCTGGCCTGGGAGGCGGGCGGCCCGCCGTCGTACGACGACCCCGGCTACTACGACTGGTTCCAGGCGACCAGGGGCCACAACACCCTGATCGTGCCCGGCGAGGAGTACACCGAGGACCGCAGGGCGGCCCGCGACCTGTTCCACGCGGGCGAGCACGTGGACGTCTTCGCCGGTCACCACCACGGCTACCGGGCCAGGCACGACCGCCGGATCGTCTTCGTCCGGAGCGAGCCGTCGTACTGGCTGATCACCGACGCGATCGACGCGGAGGCGATCTGGCTGCTGCACGGGACGTCGCCGTGGACCGGGCACGGCCGCGGCTACGCGAGCAGCCAGGGCCCGGGGCTGCTCGTGGTGCCCGTGGAGCCGCCGGACGAGGTCACGTTCGGCACCGGGCCGGCCAGGATCCCCGACCCGGAGACCGCGACCGCCCCGTACGGCGAGATCCACTCGCTAGGGCTGCGCCGCCGCGACGGCCGGTTCACGGTCGCCGTCTTCCCGTTCAGGGACGGACCGCCCGACGTGCGGGTGAGCCCGCCCACCGTCCGCGTGGGCGGCGTGACCGACACGTTCACGGCGCACGGCTGGGCCCGAGACGGGCTCGCCGAGCACTGGGGCGGCCGATGAGCGAGGACCGGCCGGTCCTGATCGACGCGGACGCCATGCTCGGCCGCCATCCGCGTCGCGACGTGGGCGGGGGGACCGTGGCCGAGCTGCTCGCCGCGATGGACCGGGTGGGCATCGCCGAGGCCGTGGTCGGCAGCATGACGTCGTGGCTGCACGATCCGGGGCGGGGCAACCGCGAGCTGATCGGCCTGCTCGCCGGGCAGCCCAGGCTCAGCCCGTGCTGGGTGATGTTGCCCGACACGTGCGGTGAGACGGGTGCCGGGTTCGCCGGCGCCGCCGTCGAGGCGGGCGTGGTCGCCGTGCGCGCCTTCCCGCGCGAGCACGGCTGGGACCTCGCGGGCGCCGACGCGGCCGCCGTTCTCGACGCCGTGGAGTCCGTACGGCTGCCGCTGCTCGTGGACGCCGGCCAGACCGCCTGGCAGGAGGTGGAGGCGCTCGCGCGGGCGCGCCCGTGCCTGCGGATCGTCGTCGGCGGGGTGGGCTACCGGAGGCTGCGGCAGATCGCCGGCGTGCTGGACAGGACCGGCAACGTGAGCATCGGGCTGGCCGACCTGTCCTCCCACCGCGGGCTCGAGTGGCTGGTCTCCCGGTTCGGCGCGGACAGGTTCGTCTTCGGCACCGGAGCGCCCTACCGCGACCCCGCCGAGGCGGTCACCCGGCTGCTCTGGTCGGAGCTCGGGCAGCCGGAGGTCGCGGCCATCGGCGCGGGGAACGTGCACCGGCTGCTGAGGAGGGAGATCAGAGCGGCTTGACTTCCTCCCCACGCCTAAAGGCGGGGGATTCCAACCTTCACAGGTTGGGTTTCCTGCTTCGTGGGCGACTGCACCCGGGCGGACCCGGAGTGTCTGACATCACCTCCACAGGCAGACACGGCA
>NZ_SMKO01000200.1 GCF_004348685.1 Nonomuraea deserti
CTTCTGCGGCGCGCGGGTCCCCACCCCTGCGCCCATGTCCGGGTCCCTTCCCTGGCGCGCATCCCTGCGCCCTTCCCTGGCGCCCTTCCCTGGCGCGCATCCCTGGCACGCATCCCTGCGCCCTTCCCTGGCGCCCTTCGCCGGGGCCTTCGCTGGGGCCTTCTCCGGCGCTCACGCCGGCCGTGGGGCTCTGCCCGGCCGGTGGCCACGTCCCCGCGCGAACCGCACCGCGCCAGGCCGTCCGGCATCAGGACGCGGCCCGCATCACGACACCGCCGCCGCGTCGGAAGACGGCGCCGCATCCCGATCAGGACACCGCGCCGCGTAACGCGCAACACCGGTTCATGCGGCCGGACACGAGTATGACGGTGGCGTCCTCAAGGACCCGCCACCGTCACCGAGACTCGTCCGCGCCGTGCTCCCCTCCCCTCGTCCGAAAACCCGCGCAATCCTGTCCTGCCGTACGGTCAGCTGTCCTTGGCGGTCCAGCGGAACGTCTTCATGCACAGCAGCAACGCTCCGACGCACCAGGCGGCGAGCACGAGGGCGATCATCGGGAGCTGCCACGAGCCGGCCGGTTCGAGCGCCGCCGCGTGCTCGGGCAGGAACACCGAACGCATGCCCTGGGTCATCCACTTGAGCGGGAACAGGGACGCGATGAACTGGAGAAAGGCGGGCACGTCGGAGAAGGGCATGTAGACGCCGGAGATGAACTGCACGATGAGGAAGGGCAGCGTGATGATGGCGTTCGCGCCGCGTGCCGACTTCGGCAGGCTGCCGACCGCGATGCCGAGGAGGGTGCAGGCCACGCCGCCGAGGAGGAGGACCCAGGCGAGGGTCAGCCACCGGTCGAGCGTTCCGGGCACCTGGACGTCGAACATCAGCACGCCGACCACGACCAGGAGGGCGACCTCGGCGACCATGCACACGAGGACCTGGATGACCTTGCCGCCGAAATAGGCGATCCGCGGCATGGGCATGCCGTAGAGCCGCTTCAGCGTGCCGTCGTGGCGCTCGAGCGCGACGTTGATCCCGAGGTTCTGGAAGGTCGTGCCCATGATGCCGGCGCCGATCATGCCGGCGGTGAGGATCTGGGCGCCGGTGACGCCGTTGAAGTCCGGCTTGCCTGACTGCATCGCGCCGAGCAGCATCAGCATGATCGCCGGGAGCGAGAAGATGACGATGAACTGTCCCTTGGTGCGGAAGAAGCTCTTGAGCTCCAGCGCACCGCGCTTGAGAACCAACCGGCCGGCGCTGGGCAGGGGCGCCGCCGTCGCGGCGGCCATCCGTGTCGGTGGTCTTGACAACGTGGTGGTCACGAGTGATCTCCGATTAGGCCGAGGTAGACGTCTTCGAGAGACGGACGTGTCACGGTCAGCTCGGGGATCTCGCCGTCGAACTGGCCGCTGAGCTCGGCGACGACCTGCGTCGGCGTCGCCGTCTTCACGCTGTGGTCGCCGTCGGCGGTGGTCCAGCTGACGGTCGCCATGGCATGCGAGCGCCCGGCCAGCGTGGCCGGCTCGCCCAGCGCCACGACCTTGCCCTGCACGATCACGCCGACCCGGTTGGCCAGCGCTTCGACCTCGTCCAGGTAGTGCGTGGTCAGCAGGATGGTGGTGCCCTCGTCGGCCAGCCGGGAGATCAGGCTCCAGAACTGGCGGCGGGCCTCGGGGTCGAACCCGGTGGTCGGCTCGTCCAGGAACAGCAGTTCCGGGTTGCCGAGCACGCCCAGCGCCACGTCGACCCTGCGCCGCTGGCCCCCGGAGAGGTTGCGCGTGCGGGCGTTCGCCTTGCCGGCGAGCCCGACGAGTTCGATCACGTGCTCGGGATCGCGGGGCCTCGGGTAGTAGTGGGCATAGTGATGGACCATCTCGCGCACGGTCATCTCCGCGGCGTCGGTGGCCGACTGCACCACCATCCCGAGTCGGGAGCGCCACGCCCGGCCGGCCACGCCGGGGTCCTCGCCGAGCACGCTGACCTCGCCGGCGTCACGCCGGCGATGGCCTTCCAGGATCTCAACAGTGGTCGTCTTGCCTGCGCCGTTGGGGCCGAGGAGCGCGAACACCTCGCCACGGGCGATATCCAGGTCAACGCCGTCGATGGCGACCACGTCGCCGTATCGCTTGCGCAGCTCACGCACGCGCACCGCTGTATCGCTCATGCATTCAGAGTTGGGGATCAGCGCCGCGTACGACACCCCTATTTAGCGTTTCACCTGGTCGGAAAGCCAATCCGCAGGTCGGACCCGGAATCGTGAGGCTGACCCCCTATCAACCGTTCGGGGGATGTCGCATGCGGCGGATCCCGATGATTCTTTAAGCATGACAGTCATCGAAATCGAGGGCATGAGTAAAGCCTACAAAGGCCGCCAGGTGCTGACGGACGTATCCCTGCAGGTGGAACGTGGCGAGATCTTCGGCATCGCCGGCCCCAACGGAGCGGGCAAGACCACCACCGTGGAGTGCATGTCGGGCCTGCGCGAGCGGGACGGCGGCGTCCTGCGGGTCCTGGGCCTCGACCCCCAGAGCGACCGTCGCGAACTGCTCCCCCGCATCGGCGTCCAGCTCCAGGAGGCCGCCCTGCCGGACGCGCTCAAGGTGGGCGAGGCACTGAAGATGTACGCGTCCTTCTACGACAAGCCCGCCGACTGGCGCAAGCTCATGGACGAGTGGGGCCTGACCGACCGGCAGCGTTCCAGCTTCGCGAGCCTGTCCGGCGGTTGGAAGCAGCGCCTGTTCATCGCGCTGGCCCTGGTCGGCAACCCGGAGGTCGTCTTCCTCGACGAGCTGACCACCGGCCTCGACCCGTCCGCCCGCCGCATGACGTGGGGCCTGGTCCGCGAGGTCCGCGACCGGGGCGTGACCGTCGTGCTGGTCACCCACTTCATGGACGAGGCCCAGGCGCTGTGCGACCGCATGGCGATCATCGACCAGGGCCGCGTCATCACCCACGGAACCCCGGGCGAGCTGATCACCCAGGGCCGCACGGAATCGCTCGAGGACGCTTACTTCGCACTGACGGGAGGGCAGGCGGCATGAAAGGCATCACGCAGGTCATCGCGGTCGAGCTCAAGCTGATCATCCGGGATCCCATGTCGGCGTTCTTCGCGCTGGCCTTCCCCACGATCATGATCTGGGTCAAGCTGCGCAGCGGCAAACCCCTTCCCGGCGGGCTGCCGTCGGTGGACGCCAACGTGCCGATGCTGAGCATCTTCGTCATCGGGCTGGCCACACTCGTCATCCTGCCGGCCACCCTGGCGCAATACCGGGAGCGCCGGGTGCTGAAGCGGCTGCTCGCAACCCCCGCGTCCCCCGGCATGCTGTTCGGCGCCCAGTGGATCGCCCACATGCTGATGGCCCTTCTCGGCACGGCGCTGCTCATCGCCATCGGCGCCATCGGCTACGACCTGTCCGCCCCCGCCGACCCGGGAGTCGTGGTCCTGGCGTGGGTCCTCGGCGCGCTGAGCCTCAGCGGCATCGGCTTCCTGCTGGGCGCCATCGTCCCTTCCGGCCGCACGGCCACCGTGCTCGGGCTGAGCGTCTTCTTCCCGATGGTCTTCATCTCCGGCGCGGTGATCCCCCGCGAGTCGATGAGCGGCTCGATGCGGGCCATCGGCGACATGCTGCCCATGGCCCCGGCCGTGCAGACCATCCGCAACGGCTGGGAGGGCCACGCGGCCTCCCCCGTGGCGATGCTGGCCATGGTGGGAATCTGCCTGGTCACCGCCGGTGTCGCGGTCAAGGCGTTCCGGTGGTAAGCAGTGCCCGCCGTGAAGGGTCGGGATCGGTGGTCGCCTCCACCGGACCCGGCCTTTCGCGTTGGGACCGGGTCTGGCCCGCGCTCCCCTACCTGTTCATCCTGCTGCCCGCCGCCTTCTCGCTCGCACAGAACTGGCGGCTCGAGACGCTGGTGCTGGCGTCGTTCGCGATGGCCTGGCACTGGTTCCTCATCGGCGTGCATCCCGACTGGACCAGGCACCCGGTGGTGGCGCTCGTCTACTTCGCCGTCCTGCTCGCAGCCATCGGGGCGCTGGTCAGCATCGACTCGGTCTTCACGGTGACCGGCCCCGCGGCGTTCATCCAGTCGTTCCGGCTGCTGCCCCGGTGGTGGGCCTACGGCGGGGTGGCCGCGACGGCCGGCGTGCTGGTCTCCATGCGGCCGGAGGCCGGGCGGAGCCCTGGCGAGATGCTCTTCTCCTTCCTGATCGCCGCGTTGATCGCCTCCGCGATCGGGCTGGTCATCCAGACCATCTCCGACCAGAACGAGAGCCGCAAGGTGATGATCGAGCAGTTGCGGGAGACCGGCGCCAAGCTGGCCGCGCTCGCCGAGGAGAACGCGAGCCTGCAGGCCCGGCTGCTGACCCAGGCCCGCGAGGCAGGAGTGCTCGGCGAGCGGCAGCGCATGGCCAGGGAGATCCACGACACCATCGCCCAGGGGCTGACCGCCATCGTCACCCAGATCGAGGCCGCCGAGGAGGCGATCGACGACACACCGGCCGCGCTCGCCCGGCTCGACACCGTACGTACCCTGGCCAGGGAGAACCTCAACGAGGCCCGCAGGTCGGTGCAGGCGTTGCGGCCCGCGCCGCTGGCCGGCTCGCATCTGCCCGCCGCCGTGCGGGACGTCGCCGACAGGTGGTCGGAGACGACCGGCGTGGTCGCCTCCCTGTCGGTCAACGGCGACGCCCGGCCGCTGCACGCCGAGGTGGAGATCACGCTGTTGCGGGTGGCGCAGGAGGCGCTGTCCAACGTCGCCAAGCACGCCTCGGCCGGACGAGTTGCTCTCACCCTGTCGTACATGGAAGATGTCGTGGTGCTGGATGTACGCGACGACGGAGCCGGATTCGTCCCCGGGCCGCCCGACATCTCCTCCCACGCGCCCGCCTCCGAGGCAGGCGGCTTCGGGCTCATCGCGATGCGCCAGCGCGTGACCAGGCTGGCCGGGGACTTCGAGATCGAGTCGGCGCCCGGCGAGGGCACCGGCATCTCCGCGACCGTGCCTGCCATCCCCGCCGACGCCGTGTCCGAACCGTCCGACCGCCTCAGAGACGCCGGGTGACAGACACATGCCGATTCGCCTGATCATCGTGGACGACCATCCGGTCGTCCGCGACGGACTGCGGGGGATCTTCACCGACGACGAGTTCGAGGTGGTCGGCGAGGCGGGCGACGGCTTCGAGGCGCTGGCGGTGGTCCAGCGCACCAATCCCGACGTCGTGCTCACCGACCTGCGCATGCCGAAGATGAACGGCGCCGAGCTCATCCGCCGGCTGCGCGAGCAGTCGCCCGGCGTGCGCGTGCTCGTGCTGACCACGTTCGACAACGACGTCGACGTGCTGCCCGCCATCGAGGAGGGCGCGACCGGCTACCTGCTGAAGGACACCCCGCGCGCCGAGTTGCGCAGCGCGGTGCAGGCGGCGGCGCGCGGCGAGACGGTGTTGTCGCCGTCCGTGGCGGGCGTGCTGACGCAGAAGATCCGCGCGCCGCAGCAGCAGATGCTCAGCCGCCGCGAGCTGGAGGTCCTGTCGCTGATCTCCCGGGGGGCGACCAACCGCGACGTCGCCAGGAAGTTGTTCATCACCGAGGCCACCGTGAAGACGCACCTGCTGCACATCTTCGCCAAGCTCGAGGTGAACGACCGCGCCGCCGCCGTCGCGGTGGCCTATGAGACCGGCCTGCTCAGGCCCGGGGCCGACGGCTAGTTAAGGGCGCCTAGGGGTGGGCCGCCCACCGGCGATTTCGTACCGTTGAAGAGGCGGCCGTTCCTTCTTTTCCCTTTTCACAGCGACGAGTCAGGTGATGTGTCAGAGCCTGGCCTCCGGCTTTCCTTTCCCTGATGAGCGTCTTTGGCCTGCCGCCGAATCGGAATGGAGATCGCGTATGAACACGCTTGCCCTGGCTGATCCGAGGGCCGAACTCGACGTCGTCGGCGGAAAAGGCGAATCGCTCGCCCACCTGGCCAGGGCGAGCCTGCCGGTGCCGGCGGGCTTCCACGTCACCACCAGTGCCTACCGCGCGTTCGTGGACCGCCACGGCCTGCGCGACGCGATCCTCACCGGCGACGCCGGGCAGATCCAGGCGCTGTTCGCAGCCCGCGAGCTGCCGCCGGAGATCGCCGGCGACATCCTGGCCGCGTACGCCGCACTGGGCGACGAGCCCGCGGTCGCGGTGCGGTCGTCGGCGACCGCGGAGGACCTGCCGGGGATGTCGTTCGCCGGCCAGCAGGACAGCTACCTCAACATCCGCGGCGCCGCGCAGCTCCTCGACGCGGTCAGGCGCTGCTGGGCCTCCCTGTGGACCGACCGGGCCATCGCCTACCGCGACCGGCACGGCATCCCGCGCGACGAGGTGGCCATCGCCGTCGTCGTCCAGGAACTGGTCCCCGCCGACGCCGCGGGCGTGCTCTTCACCGAGGACCGCGACCGGCTGACCATCAACGCCGCGTGGGGCCTGGGCGAGGCGGTCGTCGGTGGCCTGGTCACGCCCGACACGATCACGCTCGACCGCGCCGGGCGCACGGTCGTCGACGAGACGATCGCGTCCAAGACCGTCATGACCGTGCGCACGCAGGACGGCACCCGCGAGGACCCTGTCCCGCCCGGCCTGCGCGACGAGCCCGTCCTCACCTGGGCGCAGGCCGAGCGGCTGGCCGAGCTCGGGATGACGATCGAGGAGCTGTACGGCCGCCCGATGGACGTCGAGTGGGCGCTGCACGACGGGCGTCCCCACATCCTCCAGGCCCGGCCGATCACCGGCAGGCGCGAGGTGTGGAACGACTCCGTCAAGGGCGACTACCTGTGGAGCAACGGCAACCTGGGCGAGGCCATCCCCAGCGTCATGACGCCGTGCACCTGGTCGCTCGTGCAGGCGTTCATCGCCGAGATCATGGTCGTCGGCGACCTCGGCGGCCACCCCATGTGCGGCAACATCGGCGGCCGCGTCTACATGAACATGAGCGTGAACGCCTCCCTCGGCAAGGCCCTCGGCATCACCAAGAAGATCAAGGCCACGCAGGAGCCGGTCTACGGCAGGCTGCCCGAGGGTGTCGAGACGCCGCTGCTGCCCATGACGCGCTGGCAGACCCTCAGGGCGGCCAGGCCCATGCTGGGCGGCCGCCGCGAGATCCAGAAGCTCGTGGAGCACATCCCGGCGTACATCGCGGACGCCGAGCGGCGTACGGAGGAGATCCGCGCCGCGATCGCCGTCAGCGACGACCTGGTCGCGCTGTGGGAGAGCGACGTCGAGCCGAGGTTCGACGAGTGCAACCGCATGCTCGCCGCCGCGGCCCGCCAGGACGCCGGCTCGCTCATCTACCTCGGCGCCCAGCTGGCCGAGCTGGTCGGGGAGGCCGACGCCACCGTGCTGATGTCCGGCATCCAGTCGGGAGAGGGCCGGCTGGAGAGCCTCGGCCCGCTGCTCGGCCTGGCCCGGCTCAAGCGGGGCGAGATCTCCCGCGACGAGTACGTCCGCTCCTACGGCCACCGCTGCCCCGACGAGTTCGAGGTCTCGGTGGCCCGGCCCGTGGAGGACCCGGCGTGGCTCGACGACCAGCTCTCCGGGCTCACCGTCGACCCGGCCGAGCTGCTCGACCGCCAGATCGAGGCGAGCGAGGCCGCCTGGCGGCGGTTCCGCGAGCGCCACCCGAGGAAGGCCGAGAAGTTCCGGCACAGGATCGACCGCTGGGAGGCCATCGTCCGCTCCCGCGAGGAGACCCGGTCGGAGATGATGCGGGGCTTCTGGATGGTGCGCGACTTCGTGGTGCGGGCCGGGGAGGTGACCGGGCACGGCGACGACCTGTTCTTCCTGACCATCGACGAGATCATCGACGTGCTGCGCGGCTCCGCCCGGCCGCTGACGCGGGTGGCCGGACGGCGGGCGGCGTACGAGCTGTACCGGTCGCTGCCCCCGTACCCGGGCATCATCCGAGGCCGGTTCGACCCGGAGCGGTGGGCCGCCGACCCGGGCCGCCGCGGCGACGTGTTCGACGCCGCCGCCACGGTGGTGCCCCCGTCGCAGACCATCAGCGGTTTCCCCGGCGCGTCGGGCGTGGTCGAGGGGACCGCCCGGGTGCTCGGCTCCGTGGCGGACGGCGAACGGCTGGGCGAGGGCGAGATCCTGGTGACGACCGTGACGAACGTGGGCTGGACGCTGCTCTTCCCGCGCGCCGCGGCGGTGGTCACCGACGTCGGGGCGCCGCTGTCGCACGCCGCGATCGTCGCGCGCGAGCTGGGCATCCCCGCCGTCGTCGGCACCAGGAACGCCACCATGCTGCTGCGGGACGGCGACCGGATCCGCGTCGACGGGAGCGCCGGCACCGTCGAGGTGATCCGGGAGCGGGCCGGCGAGCTCGTGATGAGCTGAACGTCGGGGGACGCGACAAGGCGCCGGGCTCAACGGGGAGCCCGGCGCCTCACGCGTGTCCGCACATGTCAGCGTTTCAGGGGTCAGCGTTTCAGCGGGTCGCGGTGAGCATCCGCATCCCGAGCGGCAGGTCGATCAGCCGGCCCGGGGTCAGGTCCGCGTCCTCCAGCAGCGCGCGGTACTCCTCCTCGGTGCGCTCCCGCCCTCCCGTCATCACCATCATGTGCAGGTCGAAGGCGAGCGGAACGTACGAGCCGCGGCCGACGACGCGTTCGATGATCAGCAGTTCGGCGCCGGGCCCCATCGCCTTGGCGCAGTTGGCCAGCAGGCCGGCGCAGCGCTCGTCGTCCCAGTCGTGCAGGATGCGCGAGAGCAGGTAGACGTCGCCGCCGTCCGGCACGCAGGAGAACAGGTCGCCGGCGGCCAGCTCGCACCTGTCCAGCACCCCCATCCGCGACAGGTGCCCGGGCGCGGCGGCGACCACCTCGGGCAGGTCGAACAGCACGCCCGTGGCCTCGGGGTTGCTCCGCAGGATCGTGCCGAGCAGGGCGCCCGTGCCGCCGGCGAGATCGACCACGCGGCGCGGCCCGGAGAAGTCGTACGCGTCGGGGACCCCGCGGAAGAAGGAGGCGCCCGCCGCCATCCCCGCGTTGAACACCGACGCCTTGCCGGGATCGGCCGCCAGGTGCGCGAAGATGGGCTCGCCGTGGACGTGCTCGAACGCCGGCTCGCCGGTGCGTACGGCCTGCTCCAGGCCGTTCCAGGCGGCAGCGAAGGAGTCCTCGCCGTAGAGGGCGGCGAGCGGGCCCAGGTCGTCGTGGCGCAGCCGCGCCCCCATCGGGGTGAGCCCGTATTTGCCGTCGTCGGCGTCGGCCAGCCCCACCCCTTCCAGCAGGCGGAGCAGGCGGTGCAGGGCCTCGGGGTGCGCGCCGACCTCGTCGGCGACCTCACCGGGGGTCAGGCGGCGCCCGGCGAGCGCGTCCACGACCCCGAGCCGGACGGCGACGAAGGTCGCCTGCGCCACCCATCCTCCGGTGAGGATGCGCATCAGCTCTTGGTCCATCAGATCCTCCCGAGGGGACCGTCGCCTTGAGGCGACGGGGGAATCGGAAACGGGAGGGCCGCCAAGGCCCGAGCGTGCCCTGACCTGTCAGGTCTGCGCATCACGGATGTCCTTCCGGTTTTGTCGGCGACAGCCGATATCGTGGTGGTGTCGTTACCGAGCGTGATGGGAGAAGGGGTGTGCGCAGGTCGTTCAGATTCCTGCTGCGCCCCACCGCCCGGCAGGCGGCGGCGCTCCCGGCGTGCCTGGAGGACCACCGCATGCTGTACCACGCCGCTCTGGAGCACCGGCGCACCGCCTATGCCAGGGCGGGCGTGAGCGTCCGGTACGGCAAGCAGCCGGCCGAGCTGAAACACATCCGTGCCGACGACCCGGACGGGCAGGCGCGTTGGTCGTTCTCCTCCCAGCAGGCCACGCTGCGACGGCTCGACAGGGCGTTCCGCGCGTTCTTCGACCGCGTCAGGGCCGGACGCACGCCGGGGTTCCCGCGTTTCAAGGGGCGCGGCCGGTTCGACACGGTCGAGTGGCCCAAGGACGGCGACGGCTGCCGGTCGGACTCCCAGCCCGGGCACCCGACCGTCGCCTACGTGCGCCTTCAGGGCGTCGGCCACGTCCGCGTCCACCGGCACCGCACGGTCAAGGGCCGGGTGAGGACGATCGCGGTGAAGCGGGAAGGCAACCGGTGGTTCGTGGTGCTGTCGTGCGACGACGTGCCCGCCGAACCGCTGCCCGCCACCGGCGCGGTCGCGGGGATCGACATGGGGGTGGCCTCGCTCGTCACCACCTCCGACGGTGGCCGGGTGGCCAATGCGCGCCACCTGGCCGCCACCGCCGGCCGTCTGGCCGACGCCCAGCGAGACCTCGCCCGCAGGAAACGGGGCTCCCAGCGGCGGCGCAAGGCGGTGACCCGCGCCGCCGCGCTGCACGCCAAGGTGCGCAGGCAACGTCTGGACGGCGCGCACAAGGCCGCGCTCGCCCTGGTCCGCACCTATGACGTGATCGTGCACGAGGACCTGCGGATCGCGAACATGACCCGCTCGGCGTCCGGCACGATGGAAGCCCCTGGCCGCAACGTCGCCGCCGAGTCCGGCCTCAACCGGAGCATCCTGGACGCGGGCTGGGGGATGTTCCTGACGATCCTCGCGCACAAGGCTGAAAGCGCCGGTCGCACGCTGATCGCGGTGAACCCCACCGGCACCTCGCGCACCTGCGCCCGCTGCGGGCACAGTGCGAAGGAGAACCGCGTCACCCAGGCCGCGTTCGCCTGTACGGCGTGCGGGCATGCCGCCCACGCCGACGTCAACGCGGCCATCAACATCCTCAGGGCAGGGCTTGCCCTTCGCCGGGCTGCGGAAGCGGCTTAGCGAGAAGCCACTCCCTTCAGGGAGCGGAGGAGTCACCGTTTCCTTCCTAGGGGTCAACGGGTCAGGGGGTGGAAGCCCAAGCCGTCGTGACGGCGCGGGACAACTCCGCGATCACGTCGTCCTGGCGTGGCACCAGGTAGAAGTGGTCGCCGTCCAGCGCGCGGACGGTGCAGCGGGCCCTGGTCAGCTCGCCCCACCGCGCCGCCTGCTCCGGCGTGACCTCCGGGTCGTCGCCGCCGAGCAGCGCGGTGACGGGGCAGGCGAGCACGCCGCCGGGGCGGTGCCGGTAGGTCTCGTCGAGCCGGTAGTCGTTGCGGATGGCCGGCAACGCCAGCTCGCGGATGTCGGGGTCGGCCATGAGCTCGGGCTCGACGCCGCCGAGCCCGACGATCTCGTCGATCAGCTCGTCGTCGGAGCCGGCGCGCGTGTCGCCGGGACGGTGCTCGTGGGGCGCGTGCCGGCCGGAGGCGAACAGGTGCGTCACGCCCCTGCCCCTGGCCTCCAGCGTGCGCGCCACCTCGTACGCGATCAGCGCTCCCATGCTGTGCCCGAACAGCGCGACCGGCCGGTCGAGCAGCGGCGCCATCGCGTCGGCGACGAGCCCCGCGAGGAGGTGGGCGTCGTCGACGAACGGGTCGGCGCGGCGCTCGCCCCGCCCCGGGTACTGCACGGCGCGCACCTCGACGGAGTGCGGCGCCGCAGCGTGCCAGCCGCGGTAGAAGCTCGCCGAGCCGCCGGCGTGGGGGAAGCAGAACAGCCGTAACGAGGCGTACGGCCTGGGCTGGTAGCAGTGGAACCAGTTCATGCGAACTCCGTGGCGGACAGGGGGCGGGGTGCCGTCTGGACCAGCAGCTCGGGCCGGCCGATCGCCGCGGTGGCGTCCTGCCACAGGCGGCTGAGCGTCAGGTGGTACTGACCCTGCCGCAGCGGGTCGCGGCCGTCCTCGGCGGCCTCGCGCAGCCCGGTCAGCGCCCGGCGCACGCCGTCCGGCCACACCGAGGTGACGATGTCGGCGAACGTGGGCGCCTGCGCCGGCCCGATGGTGGTGGCGCTCGGCAGGCGCAGGTGGTCGGCGCCGGTGTCGAAGCGGTCGTCGGCGTCGCGGGCGACGTACATCCGCGGGGTCCACACGATGGGGCCGTGCGTGTTGACCAGCGTGAGGTTGCCGCCCTCGGTGCCCACCGTGATGCGGTGCAGCAGGTGGAGGTGGGCGTCGGGGTCGTTGGGCGCGATCTGGTTCTGCACCCGGAGGGTGAGGGGCACTCCTCCGACCGTACCCGTGACGCACGAGAAGGGCATGCCCGGGGCCGTGGCGGTGAACGTCCAGGGGCGCAGGCCGCCCAGGGCCTGGCCGAGGATGTCGAACAGGGCGTAGGCGACGTGGACGCTGCAGGCGGCGTCGACGTAGAGCGGCTTCTGGAGTTCGCGCAGGCGGCGGGCGGCCTCGATGAAGCGGCGCACGGGGTCCAGGTGGACGTACAGGGTGTTCACGTGGTGCACCGCGGACGCGGACCTGGCGGTGCGCAGGGTGCGGGCCAGCTCGTCCGCGTGGACCGGATGTTCCTGGAGCACGTGCACGCCCCGGGACAGCAGCGCCGCGGCCAGCTCGCTGCCCTCGCCGCCGACGACGCCCGACCGTACGACCACGCAGGCCAGGTCCGCGATCTCGGGCACCTGGTCGGGGTCGGTGACCAGCGGGACGCCGTGCTCCCTGGCGTACGCGGCGGACCTGGCGCTGCCGCGGGCCAGGATGCCGGTGAGCTCGAAGGGGCAGTCCCGCATGGCCGACAGGTAGATCTGGCCGAACTTGGTGCCGCACACCACGACTCGTTTCACAGCGCGCCCTCCTCGAAGGCAGGCGCGGCCAGGTCGATGGGAGCGACCGCGTCCGTGATCTCGGCCGTCGCCACGCCCTCGAGGTCCGCCAGCATCCTGGCCGGGTCGAGCACGGCGTCGGCATGGTGCAGCCCCTCCGGGACGTCGCCCGCCAGCACCGCCCGCGCGGCGTGGGCGGCGACGGCGGCGGTCAGCGCGTAGGAGTCCGCGGTGCGCACCACGAGGGTGCTGGTTCTGGTTCCGGTCCCGTGCGCGCCGGTGAGCTGAAAAAGCAGGACATAGTACGGTGTGCGCCCGGCCAGTTCGAGCTCGGCGACGCGGGCCAGGTCGGCGGCCGACGTCGCGGTGCTCGCGGTGGCGAGGACGCGGTCACCGGTGATCACGTTGTACCAGCGGGCCTCGGCCAGCCCCAGGTCGGCGGCGACCCGTTCCGCCTCGGCGCTCAGGTAGGGGTAGGCGGTGACCGGGCCGGGGAAGTAGGGCAGCTCGACGTCGTGCGCGGGGGTGAGGGCGCGTGCGACCTTGCCGCCGTCGCGCCACCCGGCCAGCGCCGCGCCCTGCTCCTCCTGGCCGGCCAGCAGGAAATCACCGGCCGCCGCGGGGGTGAGCCGGTCGAGGCCCCCGGTGTAGACATCGAGCCGGAGCGGCTGCCCGTCCCGCACGTCCAGCCCGAGCGACTGCCCGTCCCGCACGTCGAGCTCCAGCGGCTGCCCGTCCCGCACGTCGAGCCCGAGCGACTGCCCGTCGCCGCCGCTGGGCCCGTTGCGGGGGAGCGTGGCCAGGTGGCGGGGCAGCAGTCCGGTCAGGCCGGGGAGCATCCCGGCGGAGATCACCGCGGTACGGCCGCCGGTACCGGTCGCGGACAGCCCGGCGAAGGACGCGGCGTCGCCGGCGGCGTCCACGTAGTCGGCGCCTGCCGCGAAGGCGGCCCGTGCCACCCGGTCCCGCAGCAGGTAGGAGGGTCCCGCGCAGCTGACCACGACCTGGCAACCCCGGCAGAACCGGGCGAGCGCTTCCGGGTCGAAGGCGTCCACCTGCCACGCCTCGCCCTCCCCGCCCAGCGCGCCGGCGACGAACCGGCGCGCCGCCGCACCGTCGCGCCCGCCCACCCGCACGCCCGAGGCCGCGGGCGACCGTCCCGCCGCGTTGTTCGCGGCGCGGCCGGTGAGGAGGAGGGCGGTGGTGGCGCCGACCGCTCCGTAGCCGCCGAGGATGCCGATCACGCGGTCGTCCCGATGATCAGCTTGGCCACTGCGGCGGCGTGGCCCTGGTCGAGGCAGGTGAAGTGGTCGCCTTCGACGTCGCGTACGGCGAGCCGTCCCAGGCAGAGGTCCTGCCAGAACTCCGTCATGTCGTCCTGGAGGGTCGGTACGAGGTTGGTGACGCCGCTCTGGCGCAGGAACGTGATGTCGCCCGCGTACGGCTCGGGGTCGTAGTGGGTGACGGCGGTGAAGCTCTGCTTGAAAACCCGGTAGGCGAGGTCGACGCGCTCGGGCGGGTGGTCCAGGCCACGGGCGACGGCGGCCAGGCGGTCGGCGGGCGAGGTGGCGGACAGCTCGGCGAAGCGGTTGCCGATCGCGGCGAGGCCCGGGTCGGCGGAGCCGGCGAGCGCGGCCAGGGCGCCCTCGCGCACCTGTCCTGGCGAGGATTCCAGCACGGTCCTCAGGGCGCGGGCCAGGTCCTCCTCGGGGTAGCCGAGCTGGACGGGGTCGAGCCCGCACGCCTGGGCGAAGCCGTACTCGAGCATGAGCTCGTCGCCGATCCGGTAGGGGAAGCGGGAGCTGCTGATGACGGTGAGCTCGTCGACGGTGGCGCCGCCCTCGGTGAGCCGGCGGGCGACCTCGGTGGCGATCAGCCCTCCCATGCAGTAGCCGATGATGTGGTAGCTCGGCGCGTCCTCCTTGAGCAGGACCTGCGCGTACGATCCGGCCAGCGACTCCACGGCGGCGGCGGGGTCGAGCTCCAGGTAGTGTCCCGCGTCGTTGATCACCAGGCCGAGCAGGGGCCCGCCGGACAGTTCCGGGGAGAGCGCCCGGTAGGGGGTCAGGGTGCCGGTGCCGTCGTGGAGCAGCACCCGCACCGGGCCGTCGCCGCCGGCCAGGCGCACCAGCGGGCTGACGTTCGTCCTGGACAGGCCGCGGTCCCGGTCGTCGCGGGCCTGGCGGAGGTGGGCGGCGAGCGCGGCGACGGTCGGCTGGTTGACGAGCTGGCGGACGAGGCTGTCCCAGTAGAAGTTGTGCGCCTCGGGCAGCTCCTCGCGTACGCGCCCGGCCAGCCGGGTGACCAGCAGGGAGTCGCCGCCCAGCGCGAAGAAGTCCTGGTCCCTGCCGACCTGCCGGAGGCCGAGGAGTTCGGCCCAGAGCGCGGCGAGCCGCCGTTCGAGGTCGTCGCGCGGCTCCTCGCCGGCGGGCGTGCTGTCGCCGGCCGTGCGGGGCAGCAGGGAGCGCAGCCGCGCCCGGTCGATCTTGCCGTTGTCCGTGAGCGGCAGCTCGTCGACCACCTGGACGTGGGACGGGATCATGTAGTCGGGCAGCCGCTCGCCCAGGAACGCCCGCAACTCCGCGAGGTCGACGTGCTCCCGGTCGGCGGGGAAGCGGGCGGCGAACACGCACTGCCCCAGCGAGGCGAGCGGGTCGTCGGTCCCGGGGAGGCAGGCCATGGTGGTGGCGCCGGCGGCCGCGAGCAGGTCGAGCCACTCCTCGCGGGCGACGAACGTACGGTCGCGGCCCTGGCGCACGTCGGCGTAGTCGTGCGGGTTCATCAGGAACTCCATCGAGCTCATGATCTGCACGTGTTCGCGGGTGGTCTCGATGAACACCAGCCACCCGCCCGGCGCCAGCAGCTCACGGAACCTGGCGAGCACGGCGGCGGCGTCGTGCGAGTTGTGCAGGACGTTGGCGCAGAGGATGACGTCGAAGGAGTTGGGCTCGTACCCCTGGGCGCGGTAGTCGGCGTTGATGTCGAACAGGCCGTAGCGCACCCAAGGGTGCTCGGCGAACCGTTCGGCGGCCTGGCCGAGGAAGAACCGCGACAGGTCGGTGAACAGGTATTCGACGTGGTGCCCGGCCAGCTCGGGGATGAGCTCGGCGCTGGTACCGCCCACGCCCGCCCCGGCCTCCAGGACGCGCAGCGGCCCGCCCGCGTGCCGCTCGGCGACGCGGCCGATGACGGCGCGCACGATGCGGTTGACGTACCTGCTGAGCACGTTGTCCTTGTAGGCGCCCTCTGCGGTCTCCATCTCGCCCTCGGGGAACAGCAGCCCGCGGGCGTCGAGCTCGCCGCGCATCAGCTCGGGCAGGTGCGTGGTGCTGACGCGCAGGAATCCGATGAGCTCGGCGCCGTAGTCGAGCCCTTCCGTGAGGCTTTCGACGCGGTGCCAGAGCGGTTCGAGGGCGGCGGGCTCGCGCAGGCCGTGGTAGCGGCCGGCGTCGTCGCGGCCGAGCCGGCCGCGCTCGTGCAGCGCGGCGAGCCAGCGCCGGACCAGCCGGTGGTGGTCGGGCGCGACCCTGGCGGTCTCCAGGATCTCCGCCAGGTCGTGGCCGCCGTCGTCGGCGAACAGCCCGGCCGCGCGCAGCGCCGCCGCCATCGAGGTGAGCGCGATCTCGTCGAGCGTCTCGGCGACCGCCACCACGCGCGGCAGGTCGACGCCGTCGAGCGCGGCGCGGGCCGCCGCCTCGGCCGCGGCGGCGACGTCCGGGTCGTCGCCGCCGCTCTCTTCCTTCCTTACGGCCTGCGCGAAGCCGACGAGGCGGCGTTCGAGCGCCCTGTCGCCGTCGACGATCACGGTGCCGGCGGCGACCGCCGGGTGCGCCTGCAGCGCGGTCTCCACCTCGGCCAGCTCGATGCGGTGGCCGCGGATCTTGACCTGGGAGTCCTCCCTGCCCAGGAACTCGATGGTGCCGTCTGGCCGGTAGCGGCCCAGGTCGCCGGTGCGGTAGAGACGCTCGCCCGCGTGCTGGACGAACCGTTCCGCGGTCTTGGCCTCGTCGCCGAGGTAGCCGATGGCCACGCCGGCGCCGCCGATGTACAGCTCTCCCGGCACCCAGTCGGGGCTGGGCCGCATGGAGGCGTCGAGCACGTGGAAGCTCTGGTTGGCCAGCGGCCTGCCGTACGGGACGCTCACCCAGCCGGGCAGCGGGTCGCCGATGGGATGGTGGATCGACCAGATGGCGGCCTCGGTGGCGCCGCCCAGGCTGATCACGTCGATGCCCGGCAGCCGGCGGCGGACCTGGCCGGGCAGCGCCACGGGCACCCAGTCGCCGGACACCATCGCCAGCCGCAGCTCGGGCAGCTCGGCCGCGGGCTCGGCGTCCAGGTAGTGCTGGAGCATCTGGAGCTGCGCGGGCACGGAGTTCCACACGGTGACGGCGTGCCTGGCGGCGAGCTCGGCCCAGTGCGCGGGGTCTCCCCTGCGCGCCGGGTCGGGCAGCACCAGCGCGCCGCCGGTCGCGAGCGGCCCGAAGATGTCGTAGACGGACAGGTCGAAGCCCAGGTTGGCGAGGCCGAGCACGCGGTCGTCCTGGCCGACGCCGAAGCGGGTGTTGATGTCGTCGATGGTGTTGCGGGCGGCCTGATGGCTGATCATCACGCCTTTGGGCACTCCGGTGGAGCCGGAGGTGTAGATGACGTACGCCAGGTCGCCCGGCCGTCGCCGGGCCCCGGGCGGCGCCGCCTCGACGGGCTGCAGGGTGTCGACCGCGATCCAGCCGTCCTCCGCGCGCCACGACTGCGTGAGCACCAGGCGGGCCGATGCGTCGGCGAGGATGCGGTCACGCCTAACGGGCGGCTGGCCGGTGTCGACGGGCAGGTAGGCGCCGCCGGCCATGAGGATGCCGAGCACGGCGACGACCTGCTCGGCGCCCTTGTCCATGACGACGGCGACGATCTGTCCAGGCTCGTGACCGGCCGCGCCGAGCGCCCGCGCCACCGCCGTCGCGCGGCCGAGCAGTTCTCCGTACGTGAGCGAGCCCTCCGAGGTGACGACGGCGGTGCGGTCGGGTGTGCGGCGGGCCTGGGCCACGACCTCGTCGTGCAGCAGCCCGTCGGGGAGCGGCGCGGCGGTGGCGTTGGCCAGGGCGCGGCAGCCGGCCTGGGCGGCGGGCAGGCCGACGGGGGACGCGGCGGCCCACGTCTCCTCCGCCGACAGGTCGTCGAGGAGCGCGGCGAAGGCGGCGAACATGTCGTCCACCAGCCCGTCGGGGAGGACGCCCGCGCGCACGTCCCAGTTGACCAGCAGCGCGCCGCGGTGCTCCTTGACCTGGCAGTCGATCCACACCTGGGGTGTCTGGCTGATGCCGTACTCGGGTCTGCCGTGCTCGGCCTCGTCCTGGCCGAGGCCGATGGCGCTGGTGAACACCACCGGCATCAGCGCGGCGTCGCGACCGCGCCTCCTGGCCAGCTCCCGCATGACCTCGATGCCGCCGCAGCGGCGGTGCTCCATGTCGGCGAAGAGCTGCTCGCCGATGGCGCGGGCGCGGTCGGCGAAGGGCAGGTCGGGCGTGGTGTCGACGGCGAGCAGGTTGAGCGTGGTGAAGTCGCCCACCACCTGGTCGATCGACGGGTGCAGGGGCGGGCGGTCGAGCAGCGTCAGGTTGAGCGTGAACCTGGGCCTGCGGCTCCACCGCCCGATGACCTCGGCGTAGGCGGCCAGCACGGCCTGCGAGGGCGTGGTGCCGGCCGCCGACGCCCTGGCGCGCAGCCGGGCCCACTGTTCCGGCTCGACCCGGCTCTCCCAGCGCTGGAACCTCGCTTCCGCCTGCTGGTCGAGCGCGGGCAGCTCGGGCGCCGGTGGCAGGTCGTCGACGCGGGCCCACCAGTAGGCGCGGTCGCGGTCGTACCGGCCGCTCTCGCGCTGCGCGCGCAGGGCCAGCACGCAGTCGCGGAAGCCGACCGGGACGGGCGGCAGGTCGGCGCCCGGGTTCTCGTGCAGCTGGTGGAGCTCGCCCAGCAGCAGCTGGATGCTGACGTAGTCGGCGATGAGCAGGTCGATCGAGGCGTGCAGGAGCGCGCCGCGGTCGGTGAGCGAGATCCGCAGCTCGAACAGGGGCCAGCTGCCCGCGGGGTAGAGCGTGTGCGCCATCTCCTCGCGGATGGCGGCGAGCCGTTCCTCGGGGTCGGTGCCGCGCAGGTCGCTCACCTGCACGTCGTAGGCGGGGACCTCGGCCAGCACCTGCTGGTGGCCGTCGGGGTGGATCACGGCGCGGAGCATGTCGTGCCGCTCGATCATGGTGCGCCACGCCGCCTGGACCCGCTCGGGGTCGAGCTCGGGGAAGGCGACCTCGACGTAGCCGTGGCAGGCGACCCCGCCGTAGCCGAAGGCGTCGTTGCGGCCGAGCAGGTAGGCCTGCTGCACGTCGGTGAGGGGGAAGGGGTCGAGGCGATGTCCCGGGTCGGGGCGCACCGTCTCGGCCTCGGCCTCGCGCCGCAGGTGGGCGATGATCTGGGGCTTGGCGCCGAGCAGCGCCGCGCGCCGCTCCTCGGTCAGCGCTCCCTTGGGGGCGCGGAAGCGCAGGCCGCCGCCGTCCTCCCACAGTCGGATTCCCGCCGCTTCCATGTCGGCGATCAGGTCTCGTACGGTCGGCTCTGGTGCGGCCGGTGCCTGGGTCACAGCACGCCCTCCTCTTCGGTGTCGTCCGTCGTCAGGCCGATCGCCTCGGCGCAGTCCGCGATGGTGGGAGTGGTGAAGAAGCGGCGCAGGGACAGCTCGGCGCCGAGCCTGCGGCGGACGATCTCGGCGAAGCGGGTGGCGAGCAGCGAGTCGCCGCCGAGGGCGAAGAAGCTCTGGCCACGGCCCGGCGGCGGGATCTCCAGGAGCTCGGCCCACAGCTCGGCGAGCTGCTGCTCCACGCCTGGGCGTGGTGGGTCGTCGCCGTCCGGTGGTGGCTCCGTTTCAGTGGCGAGCGCGGATCTGTCGATCTTGCCGTTGGCGGTCAGCGGCAGCTCGTCCAGCACCGTGATCGCCGGCGGGATCGCGTATCCCGGTAACCGGTCGGCCAGGAACGAGCGCAACTCCCCCGCATCCACATCGCCCGGAGTGACGAACGCGGCCAACCGGCGCTGCCGCCGATCCCCCACCGCCACCGCCACCGCACGCCCCACCTTCGGGTACGCCTCCAACGCGGCCTCGACCTCACCCAACTCGATCCGATGCCCGCGAATCTTCACCTGATGATCGGCCCGCCCCAGGAACTCCAGCGTGCCATCCGGCCAGTACCGGCCCAGATCCCCCGTCCGATACCAACGCCCGCCCGCAGCCTCCACGAACTTGACCGGTCTCTTATACACATCGGACGCTGCCGACGACTAGTC
>NZ_SMKO01000201.1 GCF_004348685.1 Nonomuraea deserti
GGCCAGGGGGCGGGGGAAGGGCACGGGCTGTCGTGGCGGCTTGGGCGGCCGCGTGGGCGCCCTGGAGCACCGGCTCCGCGTCAGGGCCCGCCACGATCAGCCCGGCCAGCCCCGCGCCGCCGGCCAGCCGGCCGAGTTCGGCGTTGAGCGCCGGCCCGTCGTCGCCGAGCTCCCGCAGCGCCGCGATGACGGCGAACCGCCGCCGCCCGCGCCCCAGCACCTCGAACGCCTCGAACGCCGCCCGCATCGAATCGGGGTTGGCGTTGTACGCGTCGTTGATGACCGTCACCCCGTCGGCCCGGTCGGTGACCTCCATCCGCCACCGGCTGCGCGGCGTCGCCTCGGACAGCTCGGCGGCGATGGTGGCGACGGGCAGCCCTAGCTCGTATCCGGCCGCGGCCGCGGCGAGGGCGTTGTCGACCGCGTGCGCGCCGTACAGCTTGAGCGACACGTGCGCGCTTCCGGACGGAGTGCGCAGCGTGAAGGATGCGCGGCCGCGGGCGTCGAGCACGACGCCCTCCGCCCTGATGGCGGCGGACTCGCCCCGCCCGAAGTACGTGACCCGGGCGTCGGTGCGCGTGGCCATCGCGCGGACCAGCGGGTCGTCGGCGTTGAGCACGGCCACTCCGGTGCGCGGCAGCGCCTCGACGAGTTCGCCCTTGGCCTTGGCGATGGCCTCCTTGCCGCCGAACACGCCCAGGTGCGCCGTGCCGACGTTGAGCACCACGCCGATCTGCGGCGGCGCGATGCGGGTCAGGTCTTTGATGTGGCCGATGTTCCGGGCGGCCAGTTCGAGGACCATGAACCGGGTGTCGGCGTCGGCCCTGAGCACGGTGAGCGGGTGGCCGAGCTCGTTGTTGAAGCTGCCGACGGGGGCGATGGCGGGCCCGATGCGACCGGTGAGCCTGGCCAGCAGGTCTTTGGTGCCGGTCTTGCCCGCCGAGCCGGTCACGCCGATGACGGTGACCTTGGGCAGCGCGCGGACCTGGGCGGCGGCCAGCGCGGCCAGCGCCGCGGCGGCGTCCGGGACGATCACCGCGGGCGCCTCGACGGGCCTGGTGGCCAGGACGGCGACCGCTCCTGCCCTGATCGCCTGCGCGGCGTAGTCGTGACCGTCGACCCGCGCGCCCTTGATGGCGACGAACAGGGATCCCGGTTCTACGGCCCGCGAGTCGATCACGACGGGCCCGCGCACCACGGCGCGGGGATCGGCCATGCCCGACAGGGCGCCCGAGGTTATCTCGGCGATCCTGGCCAGAGGCAACGGGATCATTAGTGCTTCCTGCTTTCCTTGCGTGCGTCGATCGCTTCGGCGACCACTTCGCGGTCGTCGAAGGGGATCACCTCGCCTGAAACGTACTGGCCCTGCTCGTGGCCCTTGCCGGCCACGACGATCACGTCGCCGCGCCCGGCCCGGGCGATCGCCAGGCCGATGGCGGCCGCGCGGTCGGGCTCAATGATCACATGAGCGCGGTCGTGCTGCGGAACGCGGAGCGCTCCCTCCATCATCGTCGCGAGGATGGTGAGCGGATCCTCCGAGCGAGGATTATCGTTAGTAAAAATAGCCACATCTGCCAGCTGCGCGGCGATTTCCCCCATGATGGCGCGTTTGCCCTTGTCGCGGTCGCCGCCGCAGCCGAGCACGATCGTCAGAGCGCCCGCCGTGACCGACCGCAGCGAGCGCAGCACCGACTCCACGGCGCCCGGCTTGTGGGAATAGTCCACGAGCGCCTGGAAAGCGTCGTCAGCGCCCGTGATGCGCTGCATGCGCCCGGGAACCCCGGTAAGGGATCCGACGCCGTGCACGGCCGTCTGCAGCGGCACCCCGGCCTCGACCAGGGTCACGATGGCACCGAGCGCGTTGGCCACGTTGAACGGGCCCGGAAGCGCGATCTGCGCGTCGGCCTCGACCCCGCCGGGACCCACCACCCGGAACGCGCTGCCGTCGGCGCCGAGCCTGGCGTCCATCACCCGCCACTCGGCCTCCGGATCGCCCTCCGCGGAGAACGTGGTCATCGGCACCTTCGCCAGGCCGAGCAGCTCGCGCCCGTAGCGGTCGTCGATGTTGGTCACCCCGGCACGGCTCAGCTCGGGCTGGAACAGCCGCGCCTTGGTCGCGAAGTAGTCGTCGAAGTCCTTGTGGAAGTCGAGGTGGTCCTGCGAGAGGTTGGTGAACAGGGCCACGTCGTAGAAGATGCCGTCGACCCGGCCGAGGGCGAGCGCGTGGCTGGAGACCTCCATCACGGCGGCGCCGACACCCTCCTCGCGCATCAGGGCGAACAGGCCGTGCAGATCGCAGGCCTCCGGCGTGGTGAGCGTGGGCTCGAAGCGCTCCTCGCCCACGTGGATCTCGACGCCGCCCACCAGGCCCGCCGTGTGCCCGGCCGCCCGCAGGCCGGCCTCCAGCATGAACGTGGTGGTGGACTTGCCGCTGGTGCCGGTGACGCCGAGGATCTGGACGTCGTGGGCCGGCTGGCCGTACACCCAGGAGGAGATCTGCCCCAGCAGGGCGCGCGGATCGGGCACGATCAGCACGGGCAGCCCCGTCGCGACGGCCGCGTCGCGGCCGGCCCGGTCGGTGAGTACCGCGACGGCGCCACTGGCCATCGCCTCGGCGGCGAAGTCGGCGCCGTGCACCCGGCTGCCGGGCAGCGCGACGTAGAGATCTCCCCGCCGGACGGCGCGGGAGTCGATGGTGACGCCGGTGAGGGCCGCATGGGGCGACCGTGACGTGCCGGAATCGGCGTCGATCATGGTCGCGAGCCCGGTCAGCGGGCGGGGCGGGCTGGTCGTGGGACGCATAGACGACGGGGGACGCACGGCGAGAGCGTACCTTCCCTAGTCACTGTCCCGCGCGCGTCCGCACCGGCGGCGCGGCGGAGCCTGTGGGAGGAATCTTCCTGCTCTTGATGGCGAACGTCATCACATCCTTGAACACGGGGGCCGCCAGCTGCCCGCCGAAATGGCCGTTCTTCGGGTTCTGCAGGACGGAAAGCACCACGAGCCGGGGGTGGTCCGCGGGGCTGAACCCCACGAACGAGGCCGTGTAACCGTCATAACGGCCGAGCTCGGCATCATAGCGGTTCGCCGTGCCCGTCTTGCCCGCCACGCGATAACCGGGGATGGCCGCGAGCTGCCCGGTGCCCTCCTCTCCCACCGCGCCCTCCAGCATGGCCGTGATCTCCTTCGCCGTCGTCTGACTCACCACCCTGGTCTGCTTACCGGCCGGGGCGGGAACGAACCTGCCCGACGGGTCGGTCGTGCCCGCGACGATCTGCGGGTCGATCTTGACGCCGCCGTTGGCGATGGTCTGGTAGACGCTGGCCATCTGCAGCGCGGTCACCGACACGCCCTGCCCGTAGGCGACCGTGCAGCTCTGGCTGCCGGACCACTTCTTGTAGTCGGGCAGCAGGCCGGCCTCGGCGCCGGGCACGCCGCCACCCGGCCGCGTGCCGAACCCGAACGCCTTGAGCATCCTGTACAGGCCCTCGCTGCCGACCTTGCGCGCGGCCATGATCGTGGCCACGTTGCTGGACTGCGCCATGGCCTGGCGGAACGTCATCGACTCCGTCTTGTGCGCGTGGGCGTCGCGCAGGACCTGGTCGGCGCACCGGATCCGGTCGGGCACCTCGAACACCGTGTCGGGCCGCACCACCCCGGCCTCCAGCGCGGCGGCGGCAGTGATCACCTTGTTGGTGCTGCCAGGTTCGAAGACGTCGGCGGCGGCCTTGTTGACGTAGCTGCTCGCCGGGGCCTTGCGCCAGTTGTTCAGGTCGAGCTCGGGAGAGTTGGCCATGGCGATGATCTGGGCGGTCCGCACGTCCATCACGATCACGGTGCCGCTGTCGGCGCCCGACTCGCGGACCTGCTCGCCGATCGACTTCTGGGCGGCCCACTGGATGTCGCGATCGATGGTGAGCCGCACGTCACGGCCGTTGACGGGGGCGGTGCGCTGGCTGCTGGTCATGGGGATGCGCAGGCCGTCACGGCCGGTCTCCACGCGCATCTCGCCGTCGCGGCCGGCCAGCAGCGAGTTTCTCGCCTGCTCCATGCCGCCCAGGCCGTCACCCTCGTCGCCCACGAACCCGATGAGGCTCCCCGCCAGGTCACCCGCGGGGTAGAGCCGGCGGTAGGTGTTCTTCGCCGACAGCGCGGGCACGCGCGCCTGCAGCAGGCGGCTGGCCACGACGGGGTCGACGCCCCTGGCCAGGAGCTGGTAGCGGGTGTCCGTCCTGGCCAGCTTGGCGGCGATGTCCTGCTGGTCCTTGCCAAGATGCTTGGCCAGGATCGCGGCCATGTTGGCGCGCGCGCCGGCCGGCACCTTGCTCGGATCGATCGACACGTCGCGCGCCTCGACCGTCACGGCCAGCTCGTGGCCGTTGACGTCGGTGATCGAGCCCCGCTTGGCGGGGATGTCCTCGGTGTGCTGGCGCTGGTCGGCCGCCGCGGCGGCGTACACCTTGGTGTCGAGCCCCTGCATCTGGATCAGCCGCCCGGCGAAGATCGACAGCACGAACGTCATGCCGATCAGGCCGATGTTGATGCGCCTGCGCGGGCTGCCCAGCCGCAGCATCAGCGGCGGCCTGGGCGGGCGCGGCGGCGTGGGGGGCCGGCGCGGCCCTCTGGGTGGCGGCACGTCTCCGCCGCGGCGCGCCGCCACCCGCTCGCGGCCGCCTCGCGCCTGCTCCGGCCCGGAGCCACCGGCCTGCGGCCTGGTTCCCCCCGCCTGGGTACGGCGCAGCGGCCCGTCCTCCTGCCGGCTGGTGCGCCGGGGATCGCCGGCGTCAGGCCGGGCCCCGTCACGGCGCGGGCGCGGGCCCAGCGCCGCGTCGGGCGCCTCCCGGCGGTCGCCACGGCCGCGCGAGCGCTCGTCGCGCCCCCTGAGCCGGTCAGCGGCATCGCGGCCCTGCGCGGGCCGTCCCCTGGGACGTTCTCCCTCATCGCGCCCCGGCGTGGAACGCCCTCGGAGACGCTCCCCCTCGTCCCGGCCCGGCGTGGAACGCCCCCGGGGACGCTCCTCGTCCCTGCCCGGCGTGACCCGGCCCCGGGGACGCTCCCCTTCGTCCCGGCCTGGGATGGGACGCCCTCTGGGCCCCTCATCGCGGCCCTGCGCGGCCCGGCCGCGCAGCCGGTCGTTGTCGTCACGCCCCTGAGGCGCCCGCCCTCTCGGAGCGTCACCCCCGTGGCCACGGGGGACGCGGCCCCTCGAGCCGTCGCCGTCGCGTGGCGCGCGGCTCCTCGGCGGGTCGCTCTCGTCCCGAGGCCGCCGGCGCGCGCCGGCATCGCCCGCGCGACCCCGGCCGGGGTCACGGCCAGAGTCGCGACCGGATTCACGGCCGGAGTCACGACCGACGCCGCGGCCGGGGTCGCGGCCGGAACCGCGGCCGGAGTCACGACCCGAGTCACGACCGGAGCCGCGTCCGGGGTCACGGCCCGAGTCACGGTCGGAGTCGCCGGGGCGGCGCCCGCGCGGGGAGCCGGGTTCCTGCGGCGGCCGGTCCCTGGTCGTGTCGTCACGCCCGAACGGCAGGTCGAACGGGTCGGGCTTGCGTGGCCGGCGGGGCGGCTCGTCCGGGGAGGCCGGGCGGCCCGTGCCCTCGGAACGGGCGGAGCCGCCTTGCCGTCCTCCCCGTCCCGGCCCTCCCGGCGTACGACGAGCGGCGCCTGGCCCTCCTTGAGAGCCGGCGCCGCCAGCGCCGCGGCCGGGTCCCTGCCCCCTGCCGCTGGAGTCCCTCACCGTTCCCTGTCCACCCGGCTTGCTCGGTCTCCTGCGCTGGTCCAGGCGTTGACGTCGTCCCAGTCGGGCTGGTGGCCCTGCTTCTCGGCCATCTCGGCGATGACGTTGGGCTGCGTCTTGCGCTGGTATTCCTGGTTGATCTTCTCGTTCTCCTGGCGGGCCACGGCGATCTCCTCGCGCAGGTTGGCGTCGGTGATCGCGTCCTTGGCCAGCATGGTGTTGAGCAGCAGCAGGCTCACGAGGCCGCCGCAGAGCAACCCGACCACGAGCAGCACGAACGGCGCGCGCTGCCGGCGCGCGGGCCGCCGTCGCGGTACGGGGCGGCCGGGGCCGGTCTCGGCGCGGGCGCCGTCGGGGAGCCGCTTGACCTCGGGACGCGCGCGGCCGGTGACCGCCCCCGCGCCTTCTGCGTGGGGGCGTGCGTCAGGACGGGGCCGCGGCTTGGACTGGTGCTGCGCTCCGGACCGGCGCGTGCCCGTCTTGGGCACGGCGCGGCGGACGGGCGCACCCCGGCCGAACTCCTGCTCAGTCGTCAACACGGATCCTCTCTGCCGCCCGTAGCCGGGCCGAGGCCGCCCGCGGGTTGCGGGCGAGCTCTTCTTCGCTTGGGAGCTCTGCTCCCCTCGTCAGCAGGCGGAACCTCGGCTGGTGCGCCGGCAGCGGGACCGGCAGCCCTGGTGGGCTGGTGTCCTTGGTTCGCGCCGCGAGGGCCTGCTTGGTGAGCCGGTCCTCGAGTGAGTGGTAGGAGAGCACGACGGCTCGCCCACCGAGCGCCAGCGCGTCGAGGGCCGCGGGAAGCGCCGCCTCCAGGGCGGACAGCTCCGCGTTCACCTCGATGCGCAGCGCTTGGAAAGTCCTCTTGGCGGGGTTGCCCCCGGTACGCCGGGTCGCGGCGGGGATCGCCTGTCGGACGATGTCCGCCAGCCGCTTGGTCGAGGTTATTGCCTCTTTGGCCCGTTCTCTGATGATCAGGCCCGCGACACGCGGGGCGAATCGTTCTTCGCCGTAGTCACGCAGGATGCGGATCAGCTCGTCCGCGGCGTAGGTGTTGACCACCTGCTCCGCCGTCAGCTCCTGCTCGGTGTCCATCCGCATGTCGAGCGGCGCGTCGTAGGCGTAGGCGAACCCGCGCTCGGCCTCGTCGAGCTGCGGCGAGGAGACCCCCAGGTCGAACAGCGCTCCGTCGACCGTGGTGCGCCCCGCGCGGGCGAGCACCTCGGCCAGGTCGGCGGAGGACGCGTGGACCAGGGTCGTCCTGTCGGCATAAGGGCTCAGCCTGCGGGTCGAGTGTTCGATCGCGAAAGGGTCGCGGTCGATCCCGATCAGATGAAGGGCGGGAAAGCGGGCGAGCAGGGCCTCCGAGTGCCCACCGAGGCCGAGGTTGGCGTCGACGACCACCGGCGCGGGACCCGACAGCGCGGGACCGAGCAGTTCCAGAACGCGCTCGAGCATCACCGGAACGTGACCGCCCGTGCCGACGTCGTTCTGCATCTCCAACCCCCCTCTCGCGTCCTGCTCGCGGATGACGCGTATCGATCGTCTCGCCGGTCCTCCTGGGTCCCCACCCGGCGCCGCCCGGCCAGGTCCCCATCCGCACCCTCTTCGTGGACGCCTGTCATCTGACACCGGGGAAGGTGCATCAGCTGGCAGACAGTGGTTGCGGGTGGAGACCTCGCCGAACGACATCACCGACGGATCGACCGTGGTCGCTACAAGATCCCTGGCAGCACCTCCTCCGACAGATCGGCGAACGCCTGCTCCTGCGCGCTGAGATAGGTTTCCCAGGCCTGCGCGTCCCAGATCTCCAACCGGGTGTTGGCCCCGATGACAACGCAGTCACGCTCCAGCCCCGCGTACTGGCGGAGGCTCTGCGGGATCGTGATGCGCCCTTGTTTGTCTGGCTTCTCGTCGGACGCGCTGGCGAAGAAGACGCGGCTGTAGTCACGCACCGCCTTGGCGGTGACCGGGGCGGTGCTGAGAGCCTCGGTTATGCGCTGGAACTCCTCCACGGGAAAGACGTAGAGGCATCGCTCCTGGCCTTTGGTGATCACAAGACCCTCCGCCAGCTCCTCACGGTACTTAGCCGGCAGGAACAGCCGTCCCTTGTCGTCCAGACGCGGTTGATGGGTGCCGAGGAACATCGGCCCCACCTCCCGTGCCTCGTGAAGCGCTCAGCGCTGGCGCACCGGGCCCTCCACTGCGCACCACCATACTCCACTTCTCCCCACCGTCAACTGATTCGAACCGTCTTCATCATCAGTTTCCCTTGCGTTACTGCAGGTCAGAGCGGTGGAGTGGGGTGGAGGGGGGTGAGCGGCCGGTCAACCCTCATGGGCGTGTCGAGGGTTGAAAAGACCGCGGAATTAGGCGGTGGGCGCTTCACGAAGGCCGCAGTGGGGGAATGTGGAGCGGATCATGGCCCGCCCTGTCACTGGATTCGCACCTCTATGCCACAAGAACAGGAACATCGCCGAGGTTCGCTGGAATATCCACAAATGTCGCTCGCGAACCCACAGCGTCGTAGGGTCGTACACACAATGGAAAAGGAATGGCATGGCTCCCGCAATGGCACCAACGGGACAGCCGTCGCACTTCTCTCATGGAGGCCTGGTGGCAGTTACCCATGACGTCCCTCCCCAGCTCGACGAGCTGGTCTCCACCGCCCACCGGATTCGGCAGGCCATCGAATCGGTGATCGAGGGCAAGAGCGACGCCGTCCGCCTCACGCTGACCGTCCTGCTCGCCGAGGGGCACCTCCTCATCGAAGACGTGCCAGGGGTCGGCAAGACCATGCTGGCCAAGGCTCTCGCCCGGTCGATCGACTGCCCCGTGCGGCGCGTGCAGTTCACCCCCGACCTGCTGCCCAGCGACATCACCGGGGTGAGCGCGTACAACCAGCAGACCAGGGAGTTCGAGTTCAAGCCCGGGCCGGTGTTCGCCAACATCGTCGTGGGCGACGAGATCAACCGTGCCTCCCCCAAGACGCAGTCCGCGTTGCTGGAATGCATGGAGGAGCACCAGGTGACGGTGGACGGGGTGACATACCAGCTGGATTCGCCGTTCATGGTGATGGCGACCCAGAACCCCATTGAGATGGAGGGCACCTATCCCCTGCCCGAGGCACAGCGTGACCGCTTCTCCGTGCGGATCGCGATGGGCTACCCAGAGCCGACCGCCGAGCTGGAGATGCTGGACGTGCACGGCAGCGCCTCGCCGCTCGACAAGCTCGAGCCGGTGGCGACGACGGCCGAGGTGCGGGCGCTCATCGAGGCCGTCCGCGGGGTCTACGTCTCGCAGGCGGTCAAGAAGTACGCCATCGACCTGGTCGTGGCCACCCGCCACTCCCCCGACCTGCGCCTGGGCGCCTCACCCCGGTCCACGCTGCAGCTCGTACGGGCCGCGCGGGCCCACGCGGCGCTGGCCGGCCGCGACTACGTCATCCCCGACGACGTGCAGGACCTGGCCATTCCCGTGCTCGCGCACCGGCTGCTGCCCAGCATCGAGGCGCAGGGACAGCGCCGGCTGCCCGAACAGGTGGTGGCCGATCTGCTCAGGCGCGTACCGGTGCCCGAGTCGCGAGCGTCGTGAGAGCCGGACTGCAGGCGCTGACCTCCAGAGGCAGATCGTTCCTCGCCTCGGGGATCGCGGCGTTGCTGATGGCGGTGCTCCTGGGCGAGAACGACCTGTTCAGGATCGGGGTGCTGGTGACCGCGCTGCCGCTGCTGGCCGCGCTCGTGGCGGCGCGCACGCGCTACCGCCTGAGCTGCGCCAGGCGGCTGGATCCGTCAAGGGCTGAGGTGGGCGGCGAGGCCACCGTCACCCTGCGGCTGGAGAACGTCACCAGGCTGCCCACCGGCCTGCTGCTCATCGAGGACACCGTTCCCTACGCCCTCGGCGTGCGGCCCCGGTTCGTGCTGGACCGGGTGGAGTCGCGGGGCGTACGCGAGATCGACTACCGGGTGCGCTCCGACCTGCGCGGCCGCTACACGATCGGCCCCCTGTCCATCCGCATCGCCGACCCGTTCGGCCTGGTCGAGCTGACCCGCTCGTTCACCATCAGCGACACGCTGGTGGTGACGCCGCACGTCGCCGCGCTACCGCACGTACGGCTGTCGGGCGAGTGGACGGGCGGCGGCGACAGCCGCACCAGGAGCGTGGCGGCGGCCGGCGACGACGACGTGGCGCCGCGCGAGTACCGGCAGGGCGACGACCTGCGGCGGGTGCACTGGCGCTCGACCGCCCGCCGCGGCGAGCTGATGGTGCGCCGCGAGGAGCAGCAGTGGCAGAGCCGCGGCGCGCTCCTGCTCGACACCCGCAGGCACGCCCACCGCGGCGAGGGTCCGCGCTCGTCGTTCGAGGTGGGCGTCTCGGCCGCGGCCTCGATCGGCGTGCACCTCGCTCGCGAGGGGCTCGGCCTGCGGCTGGTGACCGACCAGGGCGCCGAGCACCTGACCGACACGGGCCTGAGCTGGTCGCTGCTCGACACCCTCGCCGTGGTACGGCACAGCCCCGTCCGCTCGCTCGAGATGGGCGTCTCCGCCCTGCGCCAGGGCGGCGGCGACGGGCTGATCGTGGCCGTGCTCGGCTCGATGGACGCGGAGGAGGCGAGGGAACTGGCCAGGCTGAGGCACAGCGGCATCACCGGAGTGGCGGTCCTGCTCGACGTGGCGACCTGGGACGGCGGCGACCGGAAGGCCGCTGAGGACCTGGAGGCGGTGCGGACCGTCCTGGCCGGGTACGGCTGGCGCATCGTACGGCTGCCCGCGGGCACCTCGATCGCCTCCGTCTGGCAGGACGCGGCCACCCACGGCAGGTACGCGGTCGGCCCGGCCGGAGGTGCGGCATGAGGCTCACCGGCGCCTCCGGCGTGGCCGTGTTCACCGCGGCGATCCTGCTCTACCCGCTCTTCCAGGGCGGCGCCTGGTTCTGGGCGTCGCTCGGCGCCGTGCTCGCGGTGGTGGTCGCGGGCCTGCTCACCAGCCGCCTGTCGTTGCCCGCGTGGGCGGCTCCGCTGGTCGCGCTGGCCGCGACGTGGATCTACCTGACGGTGACCTTCGCCTCGTCCGAGGCGTGGGCTCTGGTGGTGCCGACGAAGGGGTCGGTCGCGGAGCTGGCCCGGCTGCTGGGCGTCGGCTGGGCCGACATCCAGCGGTTCGCCGCCCCCGTGCCGGTGACCGACGGCATCACGCTCCTGACCGCGGGCGGCGTGGCCCTCATCGCGATCACCGTGGACCTGCTGGCCGCGCGGCTGCGGCGGGCGGCGCTGGCCGGGCTGCCGCTGCTGGCGCTGGCCACGGTGCCGGCCACGATCCTGGCCGAGCCGATCAGCTGGCCCGCGTTCATCATCGCCGCGCTCGGGTTCATCGGCCTGCTGATCGCCGACGGGCGCGAGCGGGTGGGGCACTGGGGCCGGGCCGTGCTGGTGCGGCGGACCACCCGCGCCGCGCAGTCTCGTGACGGCTCCCGTTCCCCGGCCGACACCAGTGGCCTGCGCCTGTCCGGCAAACGTATCGGGTTCGCCGCGATCGCGCTGGCCGTGCTGGTGCCGGCCGCGCTGCCGGCGATGGAGCCCGTGTCGTTCTTCACCTTCGGCGTGGGCGGCAACGGGTCGGGGCGGGGCAACTCGATCAGCATCCCCAACCCGATCGCGAACCTGAAGGGCCAGCTGGAGCTGCCCGAGCGGCGGGTGGTGCTCACCTACAGCAACAACGACGACCAGGCCAGGTATCTGCGGATCTACTCGCTTGACAGGTTCGACGGCCAGCAGTTCGGCATGACAGAGCCGAAGGGCGCGCCGCAGAACAGGACGGACAACGGCCCGCTGCCCGAGCCGCCCGGGCTCAGCCAGAAGCCGACGATCAAGAATGTGATCACGAACGTCCAGATCAGCGACGAGATCGCCCGGCTGTCGTTCCTGCCGCTGCCGTACCCGGCCCGGCAGATCCGGGTGGACGGCGACTGGCGGGCCGACGTCGACACGCTCATGGTCTTCTCCACCCGTGACGAGGCTGCCGGCCTGGAGTACGAGGTGGCGACGAGCGAGCCGGAGCCGACGCCGGACCTGCTCGACTCGCTCGACGGCGAGCAGCCGAGGGTCGACGACCGGTATCTGGCGCTGCCGGACAACCTGCCGCCCGAGATCGCCGCGCTGGCCGAGCGGGTCACCCGTGGCGCCTCGACCACCTACGATGCGGCGGTGAAGCTGCAGCGCTTCTTCACCACGGACGGCGGTTTCACCTACAACCTGCGCACGCAGGGGCACGGCAACTCGGCGCTGCGGGACTTCCTGCTGCGTGACCGGGCGGGCTACTGCGAGCAGTTCGCCGCGTCCATGGCGGTGATGGCCAGGCTGGTGGGCATCCCGTCGCGGGTGGCGATCGGCTACACGGGCGGCATGAAGATCGGCGACCGGTGGACGGTCGGCACGAACGACTCCCACTCCTGGCCCGAGCTGTACTTCGAAGGCGTGGGCTGGCTGCCGTTCGAGCCGACTCCGTCGGGGTCGATCGGCCAGGGCAGCGCGCGCGTGCCGTCGTACTCGGTGCCCAGGCCCAGCACCACGACGGGCGAGGAGTCGACGCCGTCGACGGGAGAGAGCAGGTCCCCGGCCGACGAGCCGCAGGACCCGCAGGCCCGGCGCAACGAGCGGCAGCTGGACCGCGAGGCCCAGGCGGCGACCGGCGGGCTTCCCCCGGACGACTCGATGCCGCTGATCGGCCAGCTCGGCATCGGCGCGGGCGTGCTGCTCGTGCTCCTGCTGGTCCCCGCCTGCGTGCGGCTGGTCGCGCGGAACAGGCGCGTACGCACGCTGAGGGGGAAGGCGCCGCAGCCGGCCACGACGCCGGCGACGGCGCCGGGGAGGACACCGGGCAAGCGCGAGGACACCGTCCCGTGGGTGGCAGCCGTCTGGGCGGAGCTCGACGACGTGCTGTACGACTATGGGATGGTCCGCGAGGACAGCGAGACCCCGCGGGCGCTGGCCCGGCGGCTGACCCAGCAGTACGAGTTCGACGCGGACTCCGCGGCGGCCATCGCGACCATCGCCTCGGCGGTCGAGCGCGTGTTGTACGCCAGGGACCCGGGCCCGATCGCGCCCTTGAGCAAGGACCTGCGCCAGGTGCGGCAGGCCCTGGCGGCCACGGTGTCACGCGGCAGGCGGATCAGGGCTGTGCTGCTGCCTCCGTCGACGCTGCGCCGGCTGCGGCGCGTGGGAGAGGGCCTGCTCGACGGGTTCGACCTGCTGGAGAACATCAGGCTCCGGCGGACGGCGGCGCACAAGGGATCATGACCACATGACCCAGCGTGCGGCCGCTCCCCTGGTCAGGGAGCGGCCGCACGCTTGGGGTGCGTCAGCGCTCGTCGTGGCGACGGCGCCAGCGCTCTTCCATACGCTCCATGAAGGTGCCACGGTTGCCTCTGCGGGGCTGCTTGCCCCGAGGAGCGGCCGTGCCGCCGCCGGGGGCGGCCGGGGGCGAGTCACCGAACCCATTCATACGTTTCCAGCTGGACAAGCCCCACAGACACGCGGCGAGCATGACCACGAAACCGCCGACGCCGAGCGGGATCAGGGCACTGCCACTGACGACCACGCCGACCATCATGATGACGACGCCGAGGGCAAAGCCGATGGAGGCTTTGATCAGGCGACGCTTGTAATGGCTGCGCGGGTCACTGATCCTTACGGTGTTGGCCCACTTCGGGTCCTCGGCGTAGAGGGCCTGCTCGATCTGGTCGAGCAAGCGCTGCTCGTGCTCAGAGAGCGGCACGGCGCCTCCCAAGGACGGCCCCAGGACGGGGAAGACGGCAACGGACGACACGGGGTGTCCGAACCTCGCGGTCGGTCATCCCCAGGATACGAGGCTGTAGACGCAGGCGAAAGCAAACGTCCAACGCAGACCAAACCGGAGGTGACGTCATGGCTCCATTGTGACCCATCTCGTCCCCCTTCCCCCAAAACTGGGACACTGACGTCCCCCTAAATCTGGACATCGAACGTCATGTCTCTATTTCATCAAGCTTGCCACGTACTAGCGATGCTGGGAGCACCGCGTCGGGGCCGAATCTCCGGATCGCCTTGTCCATGGCCTGTTCGGCCTCGCGCCAGCCGGTCTCCCGCTCGCCCAGGCTGAGCTGGCGCACGGCTTCGCCGGCCGGTCTCAGACTTTCCATCCGCACCCCCACCAGGCGCAACCTCACACGTTCGAGGCCGGCGGCGGCGAACAGCTCGCACGCGGTGGCATAGATGACCTGCGCCACATCAGTGGGCTCGCGAAGCGTGCGCGAGCGGCTGATCGTCGTGAAATCGGCGCGGCGGAGCTTCACACTTACCGTTCTTCCCACATGGCCGCCCTTACGCATCCGGGCGGCGACCCGCTCCGACAGACGCAGCAACTCACGCTTGATCACCTCGGGGTCGTCCACGTCGGCCGCGAACGTCTCCTCGTTGCCGATGCTCTTGTCGGGCACGTGGGCGGTCACCGGTCGCTCGTCACGCCCCCAGGCCAGCGCCGCGAGATGACCGCCCGCGGCCTGCCCAAGCTCCCGTTGCAGGGTGCTGGACGGCACCCTGGCCAGGTCTCCGACCGTGCGGATGCCGAGCCGCACCAGCGCCTGCTCGGTGCGCTCCCCCACGCCCCACAGGGCCGACACGGGCAGCGGATGCAGGAAGGTGACCACCTCGTCGGCGGGCACCACCAGCAGCCCATCGGGTTTGCACTGCTTGGAGGCGAGCTTTGCCACGAATTTGCTCGCGGCGACGCCGACGGAGCAGGTGATGCCGTAGCGGTCGAGGACCTGCTCCCTGATCATGGCGGCGATGGCCGCGGGCGGGCCGAGCCTGCGCCTGGCTCCCCCGACGTCGAGGAACGCCTCGTCGGAGGCGATCGGCTCGACCAACGGGGTGATCGCGTAAAAGATCTCCATGACGCCCTTGGAGACCTCGGAGTATTTGCCGTGGCTGGGCGGGATGACCGTGGCCTGCGGGCAGAGCCGGCGCGCTCTGCTCATCGGCATCGCCGAGTGCACGCCGTGCGCCCTGGCCTCGTAGGTGGCGCTGAGCACGACGCCCCGCCCGGCGGGCGAGCCCACGATCACGGGCCGCCCCCGCAGCTCGGGGCGGTCGAGCAGCTCGACGCTGGCGTAGAAGGCGTCCATGTCGACATGGAGGATCGGGCAGCCGCTGTCATCGACCCCGGTCCGCGGAGCGGGGCCGATGCCGGTGATCTGCTTGCGAGACACGCCGTCGAGTCTATCCGAACAGGCGTTCTACACCGAGAGGGGCGGCCATCGATCTTTTCCTTCCTGGCGCTGAGGCGGTGGGGCGGTGAGGCGGTGAGGCGGTGAGGCGGTGAGGCGCGGTCTCCGCCGCGCCCGTGCCGGTCGTCGGGGCTCAGGTCCTGTGACCGAGCACGTGCAGCTGCGTGGCGATGTCTCTCAGCACCGGGTGGGTGGAGGCCGCCTGCTCGAGCGCCACGAGCGCGTCCGTGGAGCCGGGCTCGCCGTCGACGAGCCTGCTCGGCACCAGATCGGCGAAGACCCGGACACCGTGGACGGCCCCGATGGAGAAGCCGGTGGCGCCCAGCAACTCGACGAGCGTGTCGGCGGCGAAACGCCGGGGCGTGGGATCGCGCTCGCCCCAGCTCCCCCTCGGGTCGTCGAGCACGGACCTGGCCTCGTCGAACTGGCCGGCCAGCGCCCGGTGGATGGCGCTGGCGACCGGGTTGGCGGCCAGCACGCTCACGGCCCCGCCCCTGCGCAGCAGGGCGGCGACGGCGGTCAGCGCGCTGATCGGGTCTTCGACGTATTCCAGCACGCTGTGGCAGAGCACCAGGTCGGCGCTGTCGCGGCTGAGCAGCTCGCCCAGGTCGGCGGCGTCGCCCTGCAGCGCGCGGACGCCCACGCCCTGCTCCTTGGCCCGGCGTTCGAGCGCGGCCAGGGAGTCGGGGCTCGGGTCGACGACGGTGACGCCGTGGCCGAGCGCCGCCAGGGGCACGGCGAACCCGCCGGTGCCGCCGCCGGCGTCGACGATGTCGAGCCTCTCGCGCCCGGTGGACGCGGCCCGCTCCGCCAGCACGGAACGCAACGCGTCCCAGACGACGGCGGTCCGCACCGCCGGGGTCCTCGTGACGCCTTCAGCACGCAACGTCGGCTCGCCTCCCTTTCCCTCGCGACCGGCGCCCTCGCGAACGCGCACTTCGCGAACGGCTTCTTCGCGGATGGGCCCAGCCTACGCCGTGCGCGCGATCGCCCGCTCCCCAGCGGGGAGACCCGCGGGAAACCCCGGCCGCCACGCGTCCGCCGCCCCCCGCCCCGCACGGCCCCGCACGGTCAGGCGCGGTCAGGCGCGGTCAGGCGCGGTCGTCGAGCTCGGCGGCCAGCCGTTTCGGCGCCCGCAGCCGCCAGGCCTCGGTCAGCAGCTCGCCCATCTCCTCGGCGTCCACCGCCCCGAACCGCGCCAGCACGATCGCGTGCCCGTCGTAATGCGGCGTGGTGAAGAACTTGGCGGGCTCGGCCGCGATCAGCCCGGCCTTGTCCTCCTCGGCGGACACCGGGAGGACGAGCACGTCGCCCTCCTCCCTGATCCGGGCGAACCACTTGCCGCGCACGTAGAAGGCGGGCGTGCCGTACATGGTCTTCTCGGTCGTCTCGGGCAGCGTCAGCGCCAGCCTGCGCACGTCATCCTCCGTCACCATCAGAGCCTCCTGAGGGGACCGTCGCCTTCAGGCGATAGGGGAATCGGGAGCGGGAGGACCGTCAAAGGGGCCCGTGCGCGCAGTGGCAGGCCCTCGGACACTGTCGCCGCCTCCGGATACGCTTGAGCTTGTGCTTTCGGGCATCGGTCAGGGCTTGGCCGTCGTCTCCCGCGCAAGCGGGGCGAGAAGCCGTTCCCTTCAGGGAGCGGAGGAGTCACGGTGCGCACCCTAGCCGGGCGGCATGGAAAAGGGCGCGTCGCGGCTGGTGACGCGCCCTTACTCCGGATGCCGGACGGACCCGCACGCGGAGTACGGGATCGCCGTGGTTGGAACGTACCCCGAACTGGCGGCCATGACGGCGGGCAAAAGGGTGTCTAAAGGGTGAGGCTTGGCTTGAGTTGCTTGAAGCGGGCCAGCAGGCCGTTGACGAACTGGGGCGACTCGTCGGTCGAAAGCTCCCCCGCCAGGTGCACCCACTCGCTGATGACCACGCCCTCGGGCACGTCGGGCATCCACAGCAGTTCGTACGTGCCGCCGCGCAGCAGGTTGCGGTCGACCGCCGGCATGCGGTCGAGGGTCCACCCCTCGGCGTAGGTGGTGATCAGCTCGTCGATGCGCTCGTTGTGCCGGGCGACGCCCTCGACGAGGGCCGAGGTGTATTCGTTGACCGGGGGCTCCTGCCGCTCCACCCGCTCGGAGAGGATCTTCAGCGGATCCTCTCCGCGCAACTCGGCCTCGAAAAGGATGTCGAGTGCCCGCCTGCGTGCTTTGCCGCGTGCCGACACCTCAGGCCCGGCCGAGGTATTCGCCGCTGCGGGTGTCGACCTTGACCTTCTCCCCGGTGGTGATGAACAGCGGGACCTTGATCTCGGCGCCGGTCTCCAGCGTGGCGGGCTTGGTGCCGCCGGTGGAGCGGTCGCCCTGCAGGCCCGGCTCGGTGGTGGAGATGGTCAGCTCGACGGCCGCGGGCAGATCGACATAGAGCGCGGAGCCCTCGTTGAAGGCCACCGTGGCCAGGGTGTTCTCCAGCATGTAGTTGGCGGCGGTGCCGACCGTCGCGCTGGGCACGTTGACCATGTCGTAGGTCTCGGTGTCCATGAACACGAACTCGTCGCCGTCCTTGTACGAATACTGCATCTCGCGCTTGTCGACGTTGGCCACCTCGACCTTGACGCCGGCGTTGAAGGTCTTGTCGACGACCTTTCCGGAGAGGACGTTCTTGAGCTTGGTGCGCACGAACGCGCCGCCCTTGCCCGGCTTGACGTGCTGGAATTCCACAACGGCCCAGAGCTCCCCGCCGTCGAGCTTCAGCACCATGCCGTTCTTCAGGTCGTTGGTCGTCGCCACTCGTTCTCTCCCGCGTGTGGCCGCTCTAAAGGACGAGCAGCTCCTTGGTCGTCTTGGTGAAAAGTTCCGGCCCGCCCTCGCGTGTCACAAGCGTGTCCTCAATGCGAACGCCGCCCCGGCCCGGGAGGTAGACCCCAGGCTCGACGGTGATCGGAACTCGATCCTCTAGTCTACCGGTCCGAGAGGGACCCAGGAACGGCTCCTCATGGATCTGCAGCCCGACTCCGTGGCCGAGACCGTGCCGGAAATGCTCACCGTGACCGGCCTCGGCGATCACGGAGCGGGCGGCGGCGTCCACGTCGCCGGCCGGCACTCCGGGGGCGAGGGCGTGCCTGCCCGCCCGCTGCGCCGCGACGACCAGGTCGTACAGCTCGCGCTGCCAGGCGGCGGGCGGGCCGAGGCAGACCGTTCTCGTCATGTCGGCGTGGTAACCGTGGTAACGGGCGCCGAAGTCCATGGTGACCAGGTCGCCGGCGCGCAGCTCCCTGCCTGTGGGGGCGTGGTGGGGGATCGCGCCGTTCTCGCCGGCGGCCACGATCGTGTCGAACGCGGGCTTGTCGGCGCCCAGCTCGGTCATGCGGTTGTCGAGCAGGCGGGCCAGGTCACGCTCGGTCATGCCGGGGGCGATGCGCTGCGAGACGTCGGCGAAGGCCTGGTCGGTGAGCTCGCAGGCGGTGCGCAGGAGCGCCAGTTCGGCGTCGTCCTTGACCGCCCGCAGCACCTCCACCACCGGCCCCAGCGGGACCAGCCCCTCGCCCAGCCGGCGATAGGTGGCCACGCTCATGCTCGCCGCCTCGATGCCGGTCCCGGGCCCTTCCAGGACGCCCGCCAGGGCGCCCGCCACGTCGGCCGCCTCGACCGCCGGCACGTCGAGGGCGCGTGCCACGTCGATGTAGCGGTTGTCGGTGGCCAGCAGCGCCGAGCCGTCGGCCCTGACCAGCACGGCCGCGTTGGAGCTGGCCAGCCCGGTCAGGTAGCGGACGTTCTCCGGCGAGGTGACCAGCAGTGCCTGGACCTCGTGGGCGGGCAGCAACCCGGCGAGCCGCTCACGGCGCGCCGCGTAGTCGAAGGTCATTTCGCCAATGTACGCGCTATGTCCCTCAAATCACGATTGCCCGCCCTGTCGCGGCGATCAGCGGCCCGGCAGGCGCCACTCCCCCATGAACTCGGTCAGCGGCCCTCCCGGCGCCATGCGGCCTTTCTCCTGCGCGCGCATCAGGTCGCGGTAGACGCCGGCCACATGGTTCATTGCCGGATCGATGTGGCCCTCGCCGAACTTCCTGCCCGCCTTCCTGATCTTCTCGCGGGCCTTCGCCGCGACGGCGGGATCGATCCCGCCCATGGCCTGCTGGGAGTTCAGCGCCTGGTCGAACGCCTCAAGCCACCTGCCCCATCCGCCCGGAGGGATGGCCTCCCCCAGCGTGGCCTTGGGCGGCACCGTCCCGAGCAGGCTGCTCGGTTCGGTGTCGAGCGTGGTCACGACGTCGGGGGTCCGGTCGCTGGTAGGCGTGTCGAACGGCGTCTCCGCCGGTATCTGGATCAAGGCGCTGGGCGTGGGAGAGGGCGTGGCCACGGCCGCCTGCCGCTCCCCCGACACCGCCCACACCACCATGACCACGGTCACGACCGCGATGATCGCCACGGCCGCGCCGAGCTGGATGAACAGCTTGCGGTTGGCGGCGACGGGCTCCGGTGCCAGATCGCCCGCCTGGTAGATCGCGGTGTCGCCGACTCTGGGGGCGGCGAACTGGTAGACCTCGGTCGCCCCCGCCCCACCGCCGGGACCGCCGCCGGGACCGCCGCCGGGGGCGCCGGTCATGGGCGGGGCGGCCGGGTTGGCGCGCGGCCTGGCGATGGCCGCCAGCGCCCGCCGGATCGACTCGCCGCCGGCGGGCCGCTTGGCCGGGTCCTCGGCGAGCATGGCCAGCACCAGCCGGTCCAGCTCGGCGGGCAC
>NZ_SMKO01000202.1 GCF_004348685.1 Nonomuraea deserti
CCGCGCTGGCGTTCCTGCACGCGGAGTTGCGGCCCGGCATCGACTACCTGCTCGGCCTGCTCGGGTTCGGCGAGCTGGTCGGGAACGCGCGGCTGGTGATCACGGGTGAGGGGTCGCTGGACGAGCAGTCGCTGCGCGGCAAGGCGCCGATCGGCGTGGCCCAGGCCGCGGCCAGGGCGGGGGTCCCCGTCGTCGCCGTCTGCGGCCGCCGTACCCTCTCCGACGCCGAGCTGAAGGCGGCGGGCATCGAGGCCGCCTACGCCCTGACCGACCTGGAGCCCGACCAGGACCGCTGCATGGCCGAGGCGGGCCCGCTGCTCGAACGCCTCGCCGCCCGGCTCGCCGCCGACCGTCTCCGGGGAGGCGCCGGATGACCGGGTTCGACCTCGTCGTACGATCCCGCAGGACCGTCACCCCCGAGGGCGAGCGGGCGGCCGCGGTGGCCGTGCGCGGGGAGAAGATCGTCGCCCTGTACGACCACGCGGCACCGCTCGACGCCGCCGAGGACATCGACCTGCGCGACCTGGCCCTGCTCCCCGGCCTGGTCGACACGCACGTGCACGTCAACGAGCCGGGACGCACACACTGGGAGGGGTTCGCCTCGGCGACCCGGGCGGCCGCCGCCGGAGGCGTCACCACGATCCTGGACATGCCGCTCAACTCGCTTCCGCCCACCGTGAACGTCGGGGCCTTCGAGGCCAAGCTGCGTGCCGCCGCCGGCCAGTGCCAGGTGGACGTCGGGTTCTGGGGCGGAGCGGTGCCGGGCAACGTCAAGGAGCTGGCGCCGCTGCGCGAGCGCGGTGTCCACGGCTTCAAGTGCTTCATGTCGCCGTCGGGTGTGGAGGAGTTCCCGCCGCTCAGCGTCTCCGAGGCGCGGCGGGCTCTGGTGGTGATCGCCGGGTTCGGCGGGGTGATGGTGGTGCACGCCGAGGATCCGGCGCTGCTCGGCGAGCCGTCCGGCCCGACGTACCGGGAGTTCCTGGACTCGCGGCCGGACAAGGCGGAACGCAGCGCCGTCGAGCAGGTCGTCCGGCTGGCCGGGGAGACCGGGGCCAGGGTTCACATCCTGCACGTCTCCAGCGCCGCCTGCCTGGACGTCCTGGAGGAGGCCCAGGCCCGCGGCGCGGCCGTCACGGCGGAGACCTGCCCGCACTACCTGACGCTGGCCGCCGAGCAGGTGCCCGACGGGGAGACCGCGTACAAGTGCTGCCCGCCCATCCGCTCGGAGGCCAACCGCGACCTGCTGTGGGACGGTCTGAGGAGAGGCGTGCTGAGCTGTGTCGTGTCGGACCACTCGCCGTCGCCCGCCGAGCTGAAGGCGCCCGACTTCGCCGCCGCCTGGGGCGGCATCGCCTCGCTCCAGCTCGGGCTGCGCGCGGTCTGGACGGAGGCGTCGCGCAGGGGGTTCGGGCTGGCGGACGTGGTCCGCTGGATGTCGGCCAACCCCGCCGCGCTGGCAGAAATATCGGGAAAAGGAAGCATCAAGCCGGGCAATGATGCCGACCTGGTGGCCTTCGACCCCGTCGCCACCGGCCCGGTCGACGCCGCCCTCCTGCACCACAGGCACCCCGTCACCCCCTACCACGGCCGCACCCTCAAGGGCGCCGTCCTGACCACCTGGCTGCGCGGCCGGCCGGTGGACGGCGAGCCCTGCGGACGGCTCCTGTTGGGAGAGCAGTAGATGTCACACTCCGACACCCCGCCCGGCCCGAACCTGCCCGACCTCGCCCTACCCGATCTTGCTGGGCGCACCCTCGGCGGCTCCGTGGTGGCGGCGAGCGACGAGTCGTTCGCCGAGAAGGAGAGCCTGATCAGGACGGGTCGGCCGGGCTTCCAGGCGGAGACCTTCGGCAACAAGGGGCAGGTGTACGACGGGTGGGAGACCCGGCGCAGGCGCGAGCCGGGCCACGACTGGGCCCTCGTCCGCCTGGGCGTTCCCGGCGTCATCCGCGCCGTGGTGATCGACACGGCCTGGTTCAAGGGCAACTACCCGCCGTACGCCTCCGTCGAGGCCGCCGCCGTCGACGGCCACCCGTCCCCGGACGAGCTGCTGGCCGCCCCATGGAACGAGATCGTGCCGAAGGCCGGGCTGAAGGGCGACGCGGAACACCGGTTCCAGGTCGCCGACGAGACCCGCTACACGCACGTCCGCCTGAACATCCACCCCGACGGGGGCGTCGCCCGCCTGCGCGTGCACGGCGAGGCCCGCCCCGACCTGTCCGTCTACGACGGCCTCGGCCTCGACCTGGCCGCCCTGGCGAACGGCGGCCTCGTCACCGCCTGCTCCGACGACTTCTACTCCGCCCCCAACAACGTCATCGCCCCCGGCCTGGCCCGCCACCAGGCGGAGGGCTGGGAGACCGCGCGCCGCCGGGACGAGGGCAACGACTGGCTGGTGATCCGGCTGGCCGGCCGTGGCGTCGTCAAGCTGGCCGAGATCGACACCACGAACCTTCTGTTCAACGCGCCCGGCGCGGTCGCGCTCACCGGGATCGACGGGGAGCGCGAGGCCGTGCTGCTGCCCAGGACCAGGCTCCAGCCCGACACCCCGCACCGCTTCAGGCTGCACCACCCCGGCCCGGTCACCCACGTCAGGGTCGACATCTACCCGGACGGCGGTCTGGCCAGGGTCCGCCTCCACGGCCACCTGTCCTGACCGCGCCCGGGGCCGGTGGGGCCCGGCACTCACTGCCAGAGGTAGACCGTGCTCCCCGACGGGCGCTCGCTGTTGGGCAGCGGCCGCTGGTATTTCACCACGCCGGCGTTGACCAGCCGCTGCACCCGTACCTGGAAGCCGAGCGCCTGTAACTCGTTCTTGGCGTCCTTGATCTCCTTGCCGAGCACCCCCGGCACCACGCTGAAGTGCCGGTCGTCGCGGGCCTCGCCGTCGCGGCCGCCGAACCAGTCCCAGAAGTCCGTCTGGCAGCGCGCCACCGTGATCATGACCTGGGCGCCCTTGTCGACCTCTGTCTTCGCCTTGGGCTCCTGGGCGATGACCGTGCACGGCTCGGCGTCGTCGTCGACCTCGTTGACCTGCACCTGGAAGCCCTGCCCGCCGAGATGGGCGGCGGCCTCGTCCTTCGGCATGCCGCCCACGTCGGGCATGACCAGCCCGGCGCTGACGAAGATGTCGACCTTGGCGCCTTCCTTCACCTTCTCGCCGACCTGCGGCGAGGTGCGGATCACCTTGTCGCGCTCGACCTCCTCGTTGGCCAGGCGTTTGACCGAGTCGACGGTCAGCCCCGCGTCGGCGAGGGCCACGCGGGCGTCGTTCTCCGTCCTGCCGGCCACGTTGGGCACGATGACGCGCTTGGGGCCGAGCGAGGGCACCAGCGTGATCGTGTCGCCGTTGTCGAGCTCGGTCTCGGCCACCGGGTCGGTCCGCAGGACCAGGCCGGCGGCCACCTTCTCGTCGTGCCTGCCGTCGGCCTTGCGGACCACGAGGCCGAGCGCGGCGGCGTTCCTCTCGGCGATCGCCATGTCCTTCCCGACCAGATCGGGGACGATGACGGGGTCGGACTGGGAGAAGTACCAGCCGGTCAGCCCCACCGCGACCGCCATCACGGCGGCCAGCGTCACCAGGAACCAGTTGGGCCGGAACGAGCTCCGTTGCGGCACCTCCGCCCGCGGCTGGATCAGCGTGTGCCCGGGAGCGGCCTGCGGGCGCGACCGCGCGGCGGAGCCGGTGCCCTGCCGGTGGCTGTGCGGCGGCACCGGGCCGCTCGCGGGCCGGCCGGTCGTCCGCGGCAACATGCGGTGCGCGTCGACGGCCGCCACCAGCATCGCGGTGGCGTCGGCGGGACGGTCGCCGGGCTCGCGGGCCGTCGCGTGCGCCACGAGCGTGTCGATCAGCGGCGGCACGTCGTGGACGAACGACGACGGCGCCGGCACGGTGTCATGGACGTGCCGGTAGGCCACCGACATCGGCGTCTCGCCGTCGTACGGCTGCTGCCCGGTCACCAGCTCGAACAGCATGATGCCGGCTGCGTAGACGTCGCTGCGCACGTCGGCGCCGCCCGTGGTGACCTGCTCGGGCGACATGTAGCCGATCGTGCCGATCATCACGCCGGTGCGGGTCTGGTTGGTCGCCTCGATGGCCCTGGCCAGGCCGAAGTCGACGACCTTGACCCGGCCGTCGTCGGTCATGAGAACGTTTTCCGGCTTCACGTCGCGGTGGACCAGGCCCGCCTGGTGGGCCGCGCCGAGCGCGGCCAGCACCGGGATCATGATCTCGAGCGCCTCGCGGGCCGGCAGCCGGTCGCGGTCGCGCAGGATGTCGCGCAGCGTCCGGCCGGGCACGTATTCCATCGACAGGTAGACCACGTCGGTGTCGGTGCCCTGGTCGAAAACGTGCACTATGTTGGGATGGGAGAGGCTGGCCACCGACTTGGCCTCGCCGATGAACCTCCGCACGAACGCCGGGTCCTCGGCGAGTGAGCGGTGCATGACCTTCAGCGCGACCGTCCGGTCGAGCCGGATGTCCAGCGCGAGGTAGACGGTCGCCATACCGCCCCGGGCGATCCGGCTCTCGATGCGATAGCGCCCATCGAGGAGCCGCCCGACCAGGGGGTCCGCAGTCGTCGTGTCCACCCCGCTGAGTTTACGGGCGTTTTGCCACTGACAGGGCCCGGCCGCCCGAAACCGATGCGGAGACGTTCTCGTTCGCACGTCCTCCGTCCCGCGGAAGCGGACATAGCCTCACCGGTGTCACGCCCTTACCGGTCGGCCGCGCGCCCGCGTCCCCGGGTCCCGGCACGAGCCCGGAGACCTCGGAGGCGAACCATCCCTCCCACCGCGGCGGTCCGGGCGTGTCGTCCCGCGGCCCGCCTCCCTCACGCGGTCGGCCGGACGTGTCAGTCACCGGGGCCGACGATGGTGCTCCGGCGACCGCGCGCGCCGTCCGCGCGCGGTCGCCGTGGGTGAGGGGCTACGGGGTCATCGGGGAGGAGGCTTCGGCGTAGCGGCGGCGGGGGATGCGCCCCGCCTGGCGGGCCAGGCGCCCGGCCGTCACGGCCTCCCGCATGGCCGTGGCCATGAGGTCGGGCCGCTGCGCCCGGGTGACCGCCGTGGCCAGCAGGACGGCGTCGCAGCCCAGCTCCATCGCCAGGGCCGCGTCGCTGGCCGTGCCGATGCCCGCGTCGAGGATGACCGGCACGGACGCGGCCTCCACGATCAGCTCGATGTTGTGCGGGTTGCGGATGCCCAGGCCGGAGCCGATCGGCGCGCCCAGCGGCATGACGGCCGCGCAGCCCGCCTGCTCCAGGCGCCGCGCCAGCGCCGGATCGTCGCCGATGTACGGCAGCACCACGAACCCGTCGGCCACCAGCCGCTCGGCCGCGTCGAACGTCTCGATCGGGTCGGGCAGCAGCGTGCGCTCGTCGGCGATGACCTCCAGCTTGACCCAGGGCGTGCCGAGCGCCTCCCTGGCCAGCCGCGCCGTCAGCACGGCCTCGCCCGCGGTGAAGCAGCCCGCGGTGTTGGGGAGCACCTCGATGTCCCGCCTGCGCAGCAGGTCGAGGACGGAGCCGCGGGCGTCCGGGTCGAGCCGCCGCATGGCGACCGTGGTCATCTCGGTGCCGGACGCGGCCAGCGCCTGGTCGAGCACCTCGAGCGAGGGGGCACCGCCGGTGCCCATGATGAGCCGGGACGAGAACTTCTCCCCGGCGATGATCAGATCATCCACCTTGCACCGCCGTCAGAACCTCCACGCGGTCGCTGTCGCTGAGCGCCGTCGTCTCCCAGGCGCTGCGCGTGACCACCTCGTCGTTCACGGCCACGGCCACTCCGGTGGTGGCCGCGGTCAACGTGCTCACGGCCTGCGCCACGGTCGTGCCGTCGATCACCTCGTGCGCGGTCCCATTGATCATCACAATCATGAAGTCTCCTGAAACCTTTCTGGCGAGCACAGCGCCGCCAGCTCGCCCTCCTCGCCCAGCAGGATGGCCGTCGTCAACGGGGCCAGCAGCACGCCGCCCCGATGGTGCCCGGTGGCCAGCGTGAGCCCGGGCGTGCCGCTCGGGCCGATGACGGGCAGGTTGTCCGGCGTCCCGGGGCGCAGCCCGGCCACCACGTCGGCCACCTCCAGCTCGGTGACGCCCGGCACCAGCTCCCGGGCGTCGCGCAGCAGCTCGTAGAGCCCGCCGGCCGTCACCCTGGTGTCGAACCCCATCTCCTCCTGGGTGGCGCCGACGACCAGCTCACCGTCGCCCCTGGGGACCAGGTAGACGGACGAGCCGTGCACGGTGCCGCGTACGCACCGGCCGAGCAAGGGCTGGGCGGAGCTCAACCGCATGATCTGCCCCTTGACCGGCCGCACCGGCACCCCGGCCAGCCCGGCGCTCCACGCCCCGGCCGCCAGGATCACCCGCTCGGCCCGCAGCTGCCGCGGCACGCCGCCATCGGCCACGGCGGGGGCCGGGACGTCCGGGGGCGCGAGGCGTACCCCTGTGACCTTGCCGTCGTCGCGCAGGAACCCGCTCACGCGCGCCCGCACCAGCGGGACGCGCAGCCGGTCGAGGGCGGCGAGCAGCGCCGCCGTCACGCGGCGCGGATCGACCCAGGCGTCGCCGGGAGCCAGCAGGCCGCCGCGCACGGCGGGGGCCAGCATGGGCTCGAGACGCCGGCACTCGCGCCCGGTCAGCCGCTCCACCGGCAGCTGCAGCTTCTCCATGAACGCGGCCAGCTCGTCCAGCGCCGCCAGGTCGTCGGCGCCGAACGCGACGTCCAGCGTCCCGTTCGTACGGAAATCGAGCGCGGCCGCCCCGGAGAGCCCGGCGTCCTCGGCCAGTTCGGCGGCGAAGGACGGCCAGCGGCGCAGCGCGGCCATCCCCAGCCGCAGCAGCGGCGCCTCGGTGTAGGTCACCTCGCTGACCGGAGCCAGCATCCCCGCGGCCGCGTGGGAGGCCCCAGAGGCGGGAGCCGGGTCGGCCACGGTGACCGGCCTGCCGGAGCGGGCCAGCCGCCAGGCGACCGACAGCCCGACGATCCCGCCGCCTACGATCACGTCCACATGCGCTCCCTTCGCCGGCATGACCCGGATCAGGTGTCTTGCGGTCGAAGGCCCGGTCAAGCCTTCCTCTCAGCCCGGTAACGGCCGGACTCCCGCGCGTCTTACCCTCACCAGCCTACGGCCTCGGTGTCACGCCCGGACACGGCCCCCGTTATGGTCATCAACGTGAACCACGTCGTCGTCGTCGGAGCAGGACTGGCCGGGTTGCGCACCGTGGAGGCTCTGCGCTCACGGGGCTTCACCGGCCGCGTCACCATGGTCGGCAGGGAACGCCATCGCCCCTACGACCGCCCGCCCCTGTCCAAGGCCGTGCTGTCAGGGGAGGCCGACGACAGCTACGTCGGCGCCGACCTGGCCGCGCTCGACGTCGAGTTCTGGCCCGGCGTCAGCGCCAAGTCGCTGCGCAAGGGGGTCGTGGAGACGACCGAGGGCGAGCTGGGCTACGACGGCCTGGTCATCGCCACCGGAGCCGACCCGATCAGGCTTCCCGGCGACGGCCCCCAGCACGTGCTGCGCACCCTCGACGACGCCCACGAGCTCAGGGCCATGCTCGTCCCCGGCGCCCGTGTCGCGATCATCGGAGCCGGCTGGATCGGCGCCGAGGTCGCCACCGCCGCCCGCCGGGCCGGGTGCGCGGTTACGGTGATCGAGGCCGGCCCCGCGCCGCTCGCCACCGCCGTCGGCGCCGAGATCGGCGCGCGCACCGTGCCCTGGTACGACGGCATCGACCTGCGGCTCGGCGCCATGGTCGACTCCGTGGACGAGGGCGGCGTGCGGCTGGTGGGCGGCGCGTTCGTCGATGCCCACGTGGTCGTCACCGGCATCGGCGTGCGCCCCGCCGTCGAGTGGCTCGCCGACGCCGACATCGACCTGCACAACGGCGTCGTCACCGACGAGCATCTGCGCGCCTCGCTGCCCGGCGTCGTCGCCGTCGGCGACTGCGCCGCCTGGTGGTCGCGCCGCTGGCAGACCCGGCTCCGCGTCGAACACTGGGACTCCGCGCTCAACGCGCCCGACGTCGCCGCCGCGACGCTGCTCGGCGAGGACGCCGTCTACGATCCCGTGCCGTACTTCTGGTCGGAGCAGTTCGGGCACATGGTGCAGTACGCCGGCCACCACCCCGCCGGCGAACGCCTCGTCCACCGCGGCGGCACGGAGGGTGGCGACACGGAGGGAAAGGCGGGTCAGGAGGGAAAATGGTCGGCCGTCTGGCTCACCGCCGACGACGCCCTCGCCGCGGTGCTCGCCGTCGACCGGCCGCGAGACCTCGTACAGGGCCGCAGAATCATCGCCTCCGGCCAACGCATCGATGCCAAACGCCTGGTAGATCCCGAAGTGTCCCTACGAGATTGTGTTGTTTGAGCAAGCGCGCCATGTGGTAGTTGTGGTTTCGTGACACTTTCTGTTGCACAGATCGACCGGGAGACCGAGCAGCTCGTGGACGAGTGGCTCACGCTCCCCGAAGTGGCCTCACGCCTCGACCTTCCGCTGGGGCGGGCCAAGCAACTCCTCAAGGACCACAAGCTGCTCGGCGTACGCAGGGGCAGCGGCGGGCCTCAGGTGCCCGCGGTGTTCCTCGACGGAAAAGACGTGATGAAGGGCCTGCCCGGCACGCTGACCGTGTTGCAGGACGCCGGCTACGACGACGTCGAGTCGCTGCGCTGGCTCTTCACCCCGGACGAGTCCCTGCCGGGGTCGCCCATCGAGGCGATCCGGGCCGGCCGTCACACTGAGGTCAAGCGGCGTGCCCAAGCCCTCGCTTTCTGAGGCCCGCCTCTATCTCTGCACCGACGGCCGCCGCGACCGCGGCGACCTGGCAGAGTTCCTCGACTCCGTGCTGGCCGGCGGCGTGGACATCATCCAGCTGCGGGAGAAGGGCTTGGAGGCCCGCGAAGAACTCGCGCTCCTCGAGATCTTCCGCGACGCCTGCGACCGGCACGGCAAACTCCTGGCCGTCAACGACCGGGCGGACATCGCCTACGCCGCCCGGCCCGACGTGCTCCACCTGGGGCAGGACGACCTTCCAGTGACGGTCGCGCGAGAGATACTCGGCGACGACATCGTCATCGGAAGGTCCACCCACTCCGCTGCCGAGGCGTCCGCCGCGGCCGTGGAGGAGGGCGTCGACTACTTCTGCTGCGGCCCCATCTGGCCCACCCCGACCAAACCCGGCCGCCCGGCGCCCGGACCGCCGCTGCTCAGGCACGCGGCAGCGCTCGGCGCCTCGCGGCCGTGGTTCGGGATAGGCGGCATCGACCTCGCCAACCTCGACGAGGTCATGTCGTACGGTGCCGGCCGGGTGGTCGTCGTACGCGCGATCACCGACGCGGACGATCCGGGGGCGGCGGCGGCCGAGTTCGCCAAACGCCTGCAGGCCCCCTGACCGACCCGTTTCAGCCGTGCGGAGGCGCCCCGCCCGGGCGCCTCCCACCGGCCACGGTTGTCACGGCACGCGCGCGTCCCGCCCGGCACCCCTTGGGGCGTGCGCGCAGCCTCAGGTCTTGCGGGACGTGGCGGCGATGGCGAGCTCGGTCAGGGCGGAGCGGGCCTCGGCCGTCACCGGCGACTCGTCGAGGGCGGACAGCGCTTCGCCCATGTAGTCGCCGATCAGATCCTCGCACTCCCGCAACGCGCCCGTGTCCTCGATGATCCCCCGCAGCGTCGCCACCCCGGACTCGTCCAGCCCGGGGTCGCCGAGCAGCCGCCGGACGTTCTGCGCGGCCCCGGGGGACGCGGCCGCCAGCGTGCGGGCCACGAGCATCGTCCGCTTGCCCTCGCGCAGGTCGTCGCCCGCGGGCTTGCCCGTCTGCGCAGGGTCGCCGAACACCCCGAGGATGTCGTCCCTGAGCTGGAAGGCGATCCCCACGCGGGTGCCGTAGCCGGTGCACAGCTCGTCCATCCAGGGCGCGCGCTTCTCGCCGGCGAGCACCAGCCCGAGCCTGAGCGGCTGCTCCACCGAGTACTTGCCGCTCTTGAACAGCGCCACCCGCAGCGCCGACTCGAACGTGTTCTCCCCGTTGGCCTGCTCCAGCAGGTCGAGGTACTGGCCGCACATCAGCTCGGTGCGCATGTGGTCGTGCACCGGCTGGGCCGCCTCCAGGGACGCGGGCGGCAGGCCGCTGGTGCGCCACATCTCGCCCGACCAGATGAGCAGCAGGTTGCCGAGCAGGATCGCCGCCCCCTCGCCGAACTGCTGCGCCGACCCCTGCCAGCGGGACTGCTCGTGCATGGACTCGAAGCGGCGGTGCGCGGCCGGCATCCCCCTGCGCAGGTCGCTCTTGTCCATCACGTCGTCGTGGACGAGCGCGCTGGCCTGCAGCAGCTCCAGCGAGGCGGCGGCGGTGAAGATCTCGGGGACGTCGGTGCCGCCCGCACCGCGCCAGCCCCAGTAGCAGAACGCCGGGCGCAGCCGCTTGCCTCCCGACAGCAACGCGTCGGCGGCCGTGCGCAGCGGGGCGAAGGCGGCATCGCCCCCGGCCGGCAGCTTCCGTTCGACGAACTCTCCGAGGGAGCGCTCCACCTGCGGGCGCAGGACGTCCATGCGGGCGGCGTCAGTGGTCATGACACTGAGACTAATGGCCGGGCGCGGCCGGCCGGATCTCCAGGTGTCTCCCGGGCCACCGGTCTGCCGCGTCACTGTAGCCTGGTGACCATGGCGCTTGGTCGACCTTCCTTCTTCCCCGAACGTGTTCCCACCGTCCGCGACATGCTCGCCGGCGGCGGGCGGTCGTTCTCCTTCGAGTTCTTCCCGCCGAAGACCGACGAGGGCGAGCGATTGTTGTGGCGGGCGATCAGGGAGCTCGAGTCGCTGCGGCCGACGTTCGTGTCGGTGACCTACGGCGCGGGCGGCTCCACCCGCGACCGCACGGTCGACATCGTGGAGCGCATCGCCCACGACACCACGCTCACACCCGTGGCGCACTTCACGGCGGTCAACCACTCCGTCCGCGAGCTGCGCCACCTCGTGGGGCGCTTCGCCGACGCCGGGGTGCGCAACATCCTGGCCGTCCGGGGCGATCCCCCCGGCGACCCGACGGCCGAGTGGGTGCCGCACCCCGAGGGCGTGCTCTACGCCGAAGACCTGGTGCGGCTGATCAGGCAGGCGGGCGACTTCTGCGTGGGCGTGGCCGCCTTCCCCTACAAGCACCCGCGCTCGCCGTCCATCGAGTCCGACACCGACTACTTCGTCCGCAAGTGCCGGGCGGGCGCCGACTACGCGATCACGCAGATGTTCTTCGAGGCCGACGACTACCTGCGGCTGCGCGATCGGGTGGCGGCCCAGGGGTGTGACACGCCGATCATCCCGTGCATCATGCCGGTGACGCAGATGAGCACGATCGCGCGCTCGGAGCAGCTGTCCGGGGCGCCGTTCCCGCCCCGCCTGGCGGCGCGCTTCGAGGCGGTCAAGGACGATCCCGCCGCGGTGCGGCGGCTGGGCATCGAGCACGGCGCCGAGCTGTGCCAGCGGCTGCTCGACGAGGGCGCGCCGGGGATCCACTTCATCACGTTCAACCGCTCCAGCGCCACGCGCGAGGTGTTCCAGAGGCTGTCCGGAGTGCGCCTGTCCGCCTGACGCGCCACGTTCCACTGCTCCGGTGCCATGCGCGAGGCGTTCCAAGGACTGTCCGGGGTGCGGCTGTCCGCGCTGATGTGGTGCTGGAGTGGGCTGTCCGCCTGACGCGGCGCCGGAGGGCGGCGGTCCGCCTGACGCGGCTCTCCGCCCGGCACGGCGGTCATCCGTTACGGCACGGCCGGCGGCACGCCACCCGCCGGCCGGGGCCGGCGGCCTCCAGGGAGACGCCCGCTGACCCGCGCGGGGCGGGCCGCCGTCACGGCGCGGCGCGGGCCGGACACGTGGTTCGAGGCGCGGGCCGGTCAGCGAGGACCACGGGGAAGGCCCGCCACCCGCCCGCAGGGGGACCGGGCGGGTGACGGGCGGGGGACGGTAGCCGGTGAGTAAAGGGTCGGTTACTTTCTGTCATGGATGATTCCCTCGGCCATGCGCGGTAAACCCACAGGTCACGTCGTCATCAAGGTTTTCCCTGCTACCGGAGACTCCGTGCCGCGGGCCGGCGGAGGGCGCGGGAGGGCCGGCCCGAAGGGGTTCGCCGGGCTGTCCCGCCGTGACGGTCAGGGGAGGGGCAGGGGGCGGCCGGCGATCGCGTACTCCTCGTGGCCGCCGGGGAAGACGAACCTCGTCAGCAGATCGGTGAAGCCCATGCTCGCGTAGAGGTGGCGGGCGGCCGTCGGCCGGTCGTGCGTGGACAGGACGGCCGAGCGTTCCGGCCGGCCGGCGCAGAGTGTCCTGATCATGGCCCGGCCGACGCCCTTGCCCTGGTAGTCGGGGTGGACGTGGATCTCGGCCAGCTCGAACGCGAATCCGAGCCACGCGTTGGCCGCCTCCGGGCCCATCTCGTCACGCAGGGCCCGGAGGACCACGTCATGCCACCATTGCCCCGGCGCGCCCCGGAATCCGTACGCGAAACCCACGATTTGGGGTTCGGAAGTGGGTAGCTGTGGGGATGAATCACGCAATTCAGCGAAATAACACTGAAAATGGGGATATGTCCCATGATTTCGCATGATGGTCTTGCGGCCGGCGATCTGGTCCGCGGGCGGGTTCATCGCGGCCGTGTAGATGCGGATCACCGTCTCCAGCCGTTCGGCGAACCCGGCGGGACCCACCCCGCGAAACTCGATCACCCGTCGCACACTACTCGACGTCCACAGGGGTGCCCGCGGTCATCCGCACCAACTCGTCGAACGTGGTCGGGAACACCGTCAGCGGATGCCCGCCGGCCGCCCACACCACCTCGTGCTTGCTCAGCCAGTTGTCCACCAGCGTCGGCACGGGCGCCGGATGCCCGACCGGGGCGACCCCGCCGATCGGCTGGCCGGTGGCGGCCCTGACGAACTCCGGCGACGCGCGGCGTACCCGCTGGACACCCGCCGTGCGGGCGATCAGCTCGACGTCGACCCGGTGCGCGCCGCTCGTCAGCACCAGCAGGGGCCCGCCGTCCGCGTCGAAGATCAGGCTGTTGGCGATGGCCCCGACCTCGCACCCGATCTGCGCCGCGGCGGTCGCGGCGGTGGGGGCCTTCTCCGGCAGAACGACGATCTCGCCGGTCACCCCGAGCCGGCGAAGCGCTGATTCCACAATGACGGCATTGGCCGGCAACTTCTCAGACATGGACACACTCTAAACAGGATGACTGCTTGATTACCGATTCATGGTGAGTGGTGTAAGGTCCACTGATCCGTTCGTTACTGGGGTGAGAGGTGGTACAGGTGGGGGCTCGACGGCTACCCGGGGTAGCTGCTCTCCTGACGGCCGGCGCCGTCATCGTCTCGGGATGCGGCACGCCGGCGCCGCAACGTACGCACGCGTCGTCACCAGTGCTGACGCCGGCGACGACCACCACGACACCGGCGACGGCGGGCGGGCCGGCCGCCGCCGTCCCCGCCGCGACCGTCACCGCGCCGCGCAAGACGCTCAAGCTCGGCGCCAAGGGCAAGGCCGTCACCTGGATGCAGGAGCGCCTGACCGAGCTGGGCTACCGCCCGGGCAAGGTGGACGGGAAGTACGGCGGCACGACGCTGGCGGCCGTGTGGGCGTTCCAGAAGGTCAACGGCATCAAGCCGACCAGCACCGTCGCCAGGCGCACCTGGGAGGCGCTGGAGACGCCGAGGGCCCCGAGAGTCCTGGCCAGGAACGGCAAGCCGACCCGCGCCGAGGTCGACCTGACCAAGCAGATCATGGTCATGTACGTCAAGGGCGAGGCCAAGCTCATCACCCACGTGTCGTCCGGCAGCGGCGTCGCCTACTGCGAGACTGCCATGTGGCAGGGCAAGCAGCAGCGTTTCTGCGGCTCGGCCACGACGCCGACCGGCAACTACCGGACGACGTGGCGCGCCAGCGGTTGGCACAAGTCCTATCTGGGCCAGCTGTACAACCCGATCTTCTTCAACGGCGGCATCGCCTTCCACGGGGCGCTGTCCGTGCCGCTCCACCCGGCCTCGCACGGCTGCGTACGCATGCCGATGAACGTTGCCGAGGTGCTTCCCGACATGCTCGGCAAGGGCGTGCCGGTGCACGTGCGCGGTCGCTTCAAGCGCGCCTGACCCCGCCCCCGCCGCCGGCTCGGACACCGACGCAACGGCCGCCCGGCGGGGCGAACCCGGGCTGGGCCTAATCGGCGGCGTCCCAGCGTGCGCGGGCCTCCTCGATGGCGTCCTTGTGCTCGCGCGACCAGCCGGCCAGGCGCTCGACGGCCTCGGCGAGGCTGCGGCCCATCGGCGTCAGCCGGTATTCGACCTGCGGCGGGATCGTCGCGTACGCGGTCCGCTCGACCAGCCCGTCACGGCACAGCCGCCGCGTGGTCAGCGTCAGCATGCGCTGGGAGATGCCGGGGATCGCCCGGTGCAGCTCCCTGAAGCGCCGCACCCCCTTGCTCAGCTCGACCATCACCAGAACCGTCCACTTGTCGCCGATGCGGTCGAGCACGTCGCGGATCCCGCAGTCGTCGTCCCCGCACGGGCCGTGGACCTGGGAGGTTACCTCCGTGTGCGCGACTGACATGAGAGTGCCTCCTTACGGCGGGCGCCGGACCGCGCCCATGCTGGGTCCGTCCGCGATCCACATTAGGGGTTCTGATGATTCTTGTTACGGGTGTGTCAGGGGCGCTGGCCGGTGCGATCCTCGGCGGGCTGCGGGCCGTCGACGGGCTGGAAGCGGCCGGGGCCAGCAGCTCGGGCCACGGCGCCGCGGTGCGGCACGCCGACTTCGACCGCCCCGAGACGCTGGACGATGCGTTCGCGGGCGTGGACGTGCTGGTCTTCGTCTCGGCCGGGTACGCCGAGGACGACGTCGTGCTGGCCCGCCACGGCGTCGTGGTGCGGGCGGCGGCCGGAGCGGGCGTCAAGCACGTGATCTACACCAGCCTGGCCGCGTCGGGCGAGCACCTGACGATCGCGCTCGCGCACCGGTGGACCGAGGCGCGGCTGGCCGGGGCGCCCTTCGACGTCACCGTGCTGCGCAACGGCCTGTACGCCGAGATCCCGGCCGGGCTGGCGCTCGCGGGTGCCGCCGCGGCGGCGGAGAGCGGGGTGTTCGCGGCGCCGCTCGGGCAGGGGCGGATGCCGGTGGTGGCCCGCGATGACCTGGCCGCCGCGGCCGTGCGCGTGGCGGCCGAGGCGTGGCACGATATCGCCACGGGCGCGCCCCGGCGGCACGCGGGCAGGACGTACGAGCTGGAGGGCGTCGCGGCGGTCGGCGGTGACGATCTCGCCCAGGTGCTCGCCGGGGTACTCGGGCGGCCGGTCGAGTATCGCACCGTGCCGCTGGGAGACGTGCGGCCGCTGCTGGCGGGGCTGGAGGCGTATCAGGCGGGGCACACGCTCTCGACCTTCTCCAACGTCAACGCCGGCCTGCTCGAGGCCCGGCACAGCGACCTGCCCGCGTTCGTGCAGCCGCGTCCGGTGCGCGATCTGATCGCGGCGGAGGTGAGAGCCGGGATACGGAGCTGAGCAGGGCCCCCTACGCGGTGCTCCGCTCGCCGGCCCTGGCCACGCGCCGGCCCGTCGAGGCCGCCATCGCCAGCCCGGCCGTCTGCGCCAGCCCTGCCGCGAGCACGATGAACGCCGTGCCCGCCTGCCAGCCCGGCACCCCTGAGGCGAAGTCAGGGGAGTCGTACAGGCCCGCCAGGAGGCGTACCGGGTTGATCAGCGCGACGAGGAACGCGAGCGCGTACGGGACGATGAGGACGCCCGAGAGCACCAGGAGCAGCGTGCGGCCCCGGCCACGCCGCCGCAGCAGCACGCCGATGACGACGTAGGCGACCGCCACGACCCCCACGAACAGGGCGGTCCACCAGGTCAGCCGCCAGGTGTCCGCGCCCAGTGCCGTCATCTCGCCGGCGCCGGCCGGGCCGCCCTCCCATTCGGGGCCGGTGATCTGCGCCCGCACCGCCGCCCGGATGGCCGCGTGGTTGGCGGCCGCGTACGCCGCCGCCAGGACCGGCCCCAGCGCCAGCAGGACCAGATCGATGGGCCGCCGCCGGCGGCTTTCCGCCATGCGCTCTCCTCTCCCGCCTCAGCGGGGACAGCCTCTCAGAAGCCGTGTGCGAGGTGCTAGCCGAGCGAGCGCATCCCGGCCAGCGCGACGTCGGCCGCCCGGCGGGCGGTGTCCCAGATCTCCTCCAGCGACCGGTTGTGCTCCAGGTTGGCGATCACCGCGAGCTTCACCGACCCGAACAGCGCGCCCACCGCCGCCGCGGCCTCGATCAGGCTCAGCTCGTCGGCGTACGTCTCGTGCAGCGTCCGCGCCAGCGCGAGCTGGGTGTCGAACAGCACCGTCAGCGCCCGCGCCTGCAGCGTCGGTTCGGTCAGGATGAGCCGCAGCCGCAGCTCGGCGTCCTCGAAGGTGAGCTCCTCCTGCGCGCTCGACCAGGCGAGGCTGTTGTCGATGAGACGGGCCAGCAGGTCGGCCGGGGACATCCCGGGCTCCGCGCGGGCCAGCATGGACTTCGCCAGCTCCATGCGCTCGTTGGTGTCGTAGAAGACCACGTCATCCTTGCTCGCGAAGTAGCTGAAGAACGTGCGCGTCGACACGTCGGCCCCAGCGGCGATCTCCGCCAGCGTGGTCTCCTCGAAACCCTTCTCGACGAACAGCTGGAGCGCCGACTCGATCAGCGCCCGGCGCGTGCGCTGCTTCTTGCGCTCCCGCAATCCCACCATGCCGGAACTATACTGCACGCTCTTATTGTTTTCATCGGTTGAAATTTTGCAACCGATGAGGTTTTCTGGAGAGGTCGCTCGGAAAGGAGCACAGACATGTCCGACTTCACCCTGCCCATGACCAGGCAGCGTCCGTTCGACCCGCCAAACGAGGTCGCGGAGCTGCGGCAACAGGCCTCGATGCACCGCATGACGTACGCCGACGGCCACGTCGGCTGGCTGGTGACCGGCTACGCGGAAGCCCGTGCGGTGCTGGCCCACCCCGGCTTCAGCAACCGGCCGGAGAAGATGCACGCGCCGATCCCCAGCAGGCTCGACCTGGTCGGGGAGCGCAGGGATCGCGGGGTGCCGCGCGGGTTCTTCCTGCGCACGGACGCGCCCGAGCACACGCGCTACCGCAAGCAGCTCACCGGGCAGTTCACCGTACGCAGGATGAAGGCTCTCGAGTCGAGGATCACCGAGATCACCAACGCCTGCCTGGACGACATGGCCGCCGCCGGCGGCACCGTGGACCTCGTCCAGGCGTTCGCGCTGCCGATCCCGTCGCTGGTGATCTGCGAGCTGCTCGGGGTGCCGTACGAGGATCGTGCGCAGTTCCAGGAGGACTCCAAGATCCTGGTCAACCTGGAGACCAAGGCCGACGACGTGCTGGCGGCGCTCGGGCGGGTCTCGGCCTACCTGCACGGGTTGATCCAGCGCAAGCGCAAGGAGCCGGCCGACGACCTGCTGAGCGGGCTCATCGAGAGCGGGGAGCTCGACGACGAGGAGCTCACGGGGGTGGCGTTCCTGCTGCTGGTGGCCGGGCACGAGACGACCGCCAACATGCTGGGCCTGGGGACGTACGCGCTGCTCACCAACCCCGACCAGCTCGCCGCCATGCGCGACGACCCGTCCGTGGTGGACAACGGCGTCGAGGAACTCCTGCGCTACCTCACCATCATCCACCTCGGCCCGTTCAGGCTCGCGACGGAAGACGTCGAGATCTCGGGCAACCTCATCAAGGAGGGGGAGATGGTCGGCGTCCACCTGCCTGTCGTCAACCGCGATCCCTCCCGATTCCCCGGCGGCGAGCACCTCGACGTCACCCGCCCCGCCGGCGGTCACATGACCTTCGGCCACGGCATCCACCAGTGCCTCGGCCAGCAGCTGGCGCGGGGCGAGATGCGCATCGCCTACCCTGCGCTCCTGCGTCGCTTCCCTGCCCTACGCTTGGCGGTAACGCCCGAGGAGGTGCCGATGCGCTCGGACATGACCATCTATGGAGTGCACCGCCTCCCTGTCACTTGGTAGGTCATCATGGAGATCAAGGCAGACACCACGGTGTGCATCGGTGCCGGCATGTGCGCACTGACGGCACCGGAGGTGTTCGACCAGAGCGAGGACGAAGGCACGGTGGTGCTGTTGCGTCAGACGCCGCCGGACGGGCAGGAGGAGGTCGTGCGGCGCGCCGTGACCCTCTGTCCCTCCGGGGCGATCTCCGCCTCCTGACAGCCTCCTGGCCCTCCTGAGCGTCGTCTCGACGCCCTCTGGACCCGAGCCGCCGCCGCGTGAGCATCCGCGGCGGCGGCTGCCTTCGTCGTACGGGCTTTCCCTCGTGCGTTCCCCGCCGCTCCGGCGGCGAGCCGGTCGGTTTCGTTCATGGTCATCGAACCTGTGTTCGTGGATGCGGTTGACACCGAACGTGATCGAAATTATGTTCGATCCAGTGACGATGAGGCTCGCGGCTCAGCGTCACCTGGGCCTGGCCGCGGGTTGTTCGCTTTTCCTGGCGATCCCCGCGGCCAGGCTCCACGGGCGAAGGGCACGTCCTCGTCGTCGGCGGAGACGAGCGGGCGTGTCCTGGCCGGACGGGGAGAGGGGAAGCTCCTCGTCCGGCCGGCCCGGCGGAAATGTCGGTGGCGTCTGCGAGTGTTGACTCCACCGGCGGAACGCCGGCCGCCCGCCCACGACTCCAAAGGAGGCGCGCAAGATGGCACCACGGCCTAGAGAAACGCCCGGGCCCCGGCTGTCGGCTGCGGTTCGGGCACACCTGACCGATTCACGTTCCTGCCTGGCGGAGGCGACCGGCGCTCGCACCCCGGCATCCCGATATGTGGCCGCCCACCTCGCCGCCCTCAGGGCGGCGGCGGCGATCCTGGCCGCCCGCCCGCGGCCCATGGAGGGCCGCAGGCGCCGCCTGCGCAGCGCATGGGAGCTGCTGCCCGAGGCCGAGCCGCACCTGGCCGAGTGGGCCGCCTACTTCGCGGCGAGCGCCGCCAAGCGGGCCGCCGCCGAGGCGGGCATGGTCCGCGGGATCAGCGCGGCCGACGCCGACGAGATCCTGGCCGAGGCGGAGACCTTCGTCTGCACCATCGAAGACCTGCTCGGCGTTCCCAGCCAGCCTCAGCTCCCCGTGGACGTCCCCCTGGCAGGCTGACGCTCCCGCACCCATACGCCCTTCCGAGAGGGTTCCACCGACCGATCGGGTGCGGCGTGAACCGGGTCCTCCCGGTGGCTCTGGCCAGGGCTGCCCGTGTGCTTCTCGGGCCTTGCCGAAGGGCCCCAGCCAGGCGCCCTCGCGAGAGGCCTCCGCCGGTGCCCTTGCGAGAGGCCGCTCCATGGTCTCGGCACGGCCGGAGCTTTCGAGAGGCCTCAGGCCTTTCCTGCGCCTCCCCGGGCTCGTCAGGGCCACAGGGGGCCCTTCGCGTGTTTCCAGGCCTTTCCGGACGCCCTCAGCCGGGCCTTCCGCGTGGTCCCGGGCCTTCCAGCCCTTCGGGCGTCTCCGGGCCTTTCAGTCCTTCGGGCGTCTCCTGGCCTTTCGGATGGTCTCAGCCGGACCCTCCGCATGTTCTCAGGATCGGCGGATGGTGCTCCCCCAGATGGATGGCTGTGGCCTCGGGCGCCCGAGCGGCGCGATGGCTGTGGCCTGGGGGCGCGGCGGAACTCGGCGGACTCCAGGTCCGGCCGGTGATGAGGTGGGACGTCAACGGCGGGGAGGGAGCGGG
>NZ_SMKO01000203.1 GCF_004348685.1 Nonomuraea deserti
CCCCGCCACCGGGCGCCCCGCCACCGGGCGCCCCGCCACCGGGCGCCCCGGTATGAGGGCTCCCCGCTGCGGGCGGCGCTCCAGCGTTCGGGTTCCCGCCGTGAGGGATTCCCCCTGCGGGTGGCGCACCGATGCTCGGGTTGCCGGTGTGGGGGCTTCCCGCTGCGGGTGACGCTGAGGTGTTCGGGTTGCCGCCGTAAGGGCTGTCCGTGGCCGGGGCCGTGGCGGGTTGCGCTGAAATGTTCGGGTTGCCGGTGGGAGGGCTTCCCGCAGCGGGACCTGTGGCGGGCGGCGCCGCGCCACCCGGGTTCCCGCCGTGCGCTCCGGGTTGGGCCCCACCGGCCGGTCCCGGATGCCCGGACGGCTGAGCACCGCCGGCCGGCTGTGTCCGGGCAGACTGGGGACCGCTCGCGGATTGCGGGCGGTCAGCGGGCTGTGAACCGCCGGCCGGTTTCGTCCCACCGGCAGCCTGCGGCTTACCTGCACCCTTCGAGGTATCGGCGCCCGGCGATGTACCGGCGCCCTGTGCGCCTCCGGTCGGCTGTGTGCCGCCGGACGGCTTCTCCTCGGACGGTCGTGGGCCGGTGGCGGGCTTCGTTCCACTGGACGGCTGCGACCCGCTGGCCGGTGGGGCGGTGGCGGCGGACTGCGCCGCGCCGGACGGTCGTGTCCCCCCAGATGCCTGCGAACCGCCGTACGGTTTCGTCCCTGCGGAAGTCCGCGATCCCGCCGACGCCTGCGAACCGCCGGACGCCTGCGAACCGCCGGACGCCTGCGAACCGCCGGACGGTTGAGACCCTCCGGACGGTTGAGACCCTCCGGAGGGCGGAGCGTCGCCGGCGGGTGGGGGGCGGAGCGCAGGGCTGGTCGAGGCGGTCTCCGGCGAGGAGCCCACGTCGCCCTTCCCCGGCGGGGGTGTCACCGGGAGGCGGATGGCCGTGGTGCGGTCGGAGCCGGGCTCGGCGGCGCTCTCAGCGGTCTCCGCCTCGGTCTCCTCAGACGTGCCGGAGCCCTCATCAGGGGGCTCGAACGTCAGCTTCGGGATGATCCCGGTAGCTTCCGGATCGAAGGGCACGTCTGAGTCCTCCTTGTCCCCGCGCGCATCCGGGGAGCCCGTGGTCCCCGGTGTCACGCCATTGCTGTCCCGTTGCCTCGCGTTGACCATCATGCGGTTCCGGACGACCCCTGAGTGACAGCCGGTCGACCTGTATCGCCGAATCCGAGAATCTTACGCAGATTTCCGAAGATCAACAGCGCCACGAGGAGCTCGCTGGCCAGCAGACCGTATCCCACCGCGTTCACCCCTGCGAAGGGGAACAGCGCGAGCGTGGACACCAGCACCAGGACGGCCAGCCCGATCTGGACGACGGCCAGCGTGCGCGCCTTGCTCTGGGAGCGCAGCGCGCTCAGGTAGACCTCGATCAGCACCCGGGGCAGTACGGCGAGCGCCATGAGCCGCAGCAGCGTCGTGCCCTCGGCGGCGAAGGCGGGCCCGAAGACGGTCAGGATGAGCGGAGCCCCGGCGATCGCCACCGCGATGATCGGAATGACGATCATGAAGGCGCGCCGCAACGCCCGCCGGCAGTTCTCCGCCAGCTGGGACCGGTCGAACGAGCCCTCGACGGTCAGCGACACCGCCATGTTCATGGCCAGCAACTCGATCATGCTGGCCAGGGTGTGCGCCATGGAGAAACGCCCGAACGTGGCCTCGCCCACCTGGGTGGCGATCACCACGGGGACCAGGTAGACGATGGCCAGGATCGACAGCGTCCCGGGGAAGTCGCCGGCCAGGAACCTTCCAATTTCGCGCAGACGAGGAGGCTGCTGCTCCGCGTCGGCCTGCCTGGTGTGCCGGGGCACCACGACGCCGAAGATCAGGAAGTTGATCGGGATCAGGGCGAGCGCGGTCGGGACGACCCAGGAGACGAAGATGCCGCCCGAGGGCAGCGCGCCGGCGAGCGCGACCAGCAGCCCCATCTTGACCAGGCCGAAGATCAGGTTGTTCAGCGGCACGAACGGGGCCCTGCGCAGGCCGGTCAGCACGACGTCCTGGAGGGTGAACACCGCCCACACCACCACGGACGCCAGGAAGAACAGCCCGGGCCCGAATCCGGCCAGCACCGAATAGGTCTCGCCCCACAGCGGCAGCGTCAGCAGGAAGCCGACCGCGGCGACCCCGCCCGTGGCGGCGGCCAGGCCGTACCCGCGCAGGATGAGCTCGGGCGTGCGGCGGCCGGCCACCGGCAGGTAGCGGGCGAGCGCTCCGACGAACCCGAGCGCGACCAGCGACGCGAACAACCGCATCGCCGTGATCACCGCCTGGCCGCGGCCGAACTCGTCGGGGGAGTAGTAGTGGGCGGCCAGCAGCCAGTAGCCCATGCCGAGCACGCCGGTGATGACGGTGTTCGCCATGAGCGCGTAACCCTGCCGGAACAGCGGGTTGCGCAGGTCGACGAGGATCCGTCCCCAGACCCTAGACATTGCCGCGCACCCGTTGCAGCCCGTACCTCGTCCTGCGCACGACGGCGTAGCCCTTGGTGAGGATGCGCTCGCGCATGTAGATGAGAGGTACGGCGGTGCCTTCGACGGCGCGCTTGAACATGTTGATGGTCGTGCCCTTGCCGACCGTCAACCGGGGGATGGCCAGCATGTCGTGCCGGTCCGCGGCGATCGTGTTGCTGACGGCGCAGGCGGCGAAGTAGCCGGCCTTGCGCACCTCGCGGCGGACGCGGGCGCTGGAGTAGCCGTAGGGGTAGGCCATGGTGGCGACCGGCGCGCCGATCTTCTCCTCGAGCAGGCCCTTGTTCCTGCGCAGCTCCTGCCGGAGGTCCTCGGTGCGGAGCTGGTCGAGCTGGGGGTGGCTGTGGCTGTGGCCGCCGATCTCGATGCCGGTCTGCGCGGCCTCGCGGGCCTGGCCCCAGGACAGCATGTCGTCGAGCGGCCTGCCCGCCGCGTCGTTGCCCGCGTCGGACACCCAGCCGCTGGTCAGGAAGACCGTGGCGGGGAAGGTGTAGCGCTCGAGCAGCGGCAGCGCGTGGCTGTGGAAGTCGGCGTAGCCGTCGTCGAAGGTCACGACGACCGGCTTGTCGGGCATCGAGCGGCCGTTGTTCTTGTTGAGCGAGGCCACCAGGTCGCCCAGCGTGAGCGGGGTGAAGCCGTTCTCCGACAGGTAGGCCAGCTGTTCGGCCAGGTCGGAGGGCCGCACCGCGTGCGGCCTGGTCTCGTCGTTGGGGCTGTCGGTGACCGAGTGGTACATCAGGATCGGGACGCGGATCATGAGCGTGCCACCTTCAGCCGTGCCGTGCCGACCACGTAGCCCCAGGTCGTCCAGGCCAGTCCGATCACGATCGCGGCGGCCCGGCCGAGCCCGCCCACGTCGCCCCGCAGGGCCTCGCCGACTCCGCGCAGCGCGCCGAGCGGGAGGGTCTTGATCGCGTGCGCCCGCTCGCTGGCGAGCCCGTCCTGGGTGCCGACCTCCTGCGTCACCAGGGCCTTCGACAGGCCCTCCGCGTAGCACCTGGACCGGAAGTAGGCGAAGCCCTCGCGCTGCTTCGACACCTTGTGCCCGATCACCGCGCGCGGCTCGAACAGCATGACGGAGCCGGGTTTGCGCTGGGTCAGCCGGATGCAGAACTCGGTCTCCTCGCAGCCCAGGGGCCGCGACTTGCGCCCCTGGACGCTGCGCCCGATGCCGCTGTGGAAGCCGCCCACCTCGGACACGACGTCGCGCAGGAAGGCGGCGTTGCCGCCCATCACGTTGCGGATCGGCGCCCTGACCGCGGGCATGCCGCGGTAGGTGCAGCCGACCGTCCAGTCGAACTCGTACGGGAACCACCGCGGCCGCCTGCCGGACGCCCACAACGGGTCCGTGCGACCGCCCACTCCCACCACGCCGGGTTCCTGGAAGCCCTCCTCCAAAGCCTCCAGCCACCCGGCGTCGGCGACGGCGTCGTCGTCGAGGAACGCGACGATCTCACCGTTGGCCGTGGCGACCCCGGTGTTCTTGCCTCCGGACAACCCCTGCTCGTGCGTGTTCTCCACCACGATGGCCTGTGGATATTCGCGCTTGAGCTTGAGGTGCAGGTCGGGGTTGTGGTCGACCACCAGGATCAGCTCGTGGGCCGGGCGGGTCTGGTTCGCGACCGACTCGACTGCCTGCCTGATGTCCTCCCACCGGTCCTCGGTGTAGACGCAGATGACAACAGACGTGTTCACAACGGTCCTTTTTATGCGACGCCTCGGTCAGCGGCAGGAGTGGCGGTGGGCTCGGGCTGGGGCGGAGAGGGCTGGCGGCGCCACTCCTTCAGGATGGTCTTGAGCACACGGAAACCATCTCGTACGACGTGCAGGTTGCTCTCGCCGTGGATGCGGTTACGCTCGTGACTCGGCACCTCGTGCACCTTCAGCCCGGCCTTGGCCGCGCGCACGTTCATCAGCGTCTCCACCTCGAAGCCGTCGCAGTCGAGGTCGAGCACGTCGAGGTGGCGCGCCCAGAAGGCGTTGTAGCCGTAGCACAGGTCGGTGTACTGGGTGCGGTACATCACGTTGACGATGCCGGTGAGGACCTTGTTGCCCAGACGGCGGTTGAGCGTCAGGTCGTCGCTGCCGCCGCCGGCGGCGTAGCGCGAGCCCTTGACGAAGTCGGCGCCGGTGACCAGCGCGCCCACGAAGTTGATGATCTCGCGGCCGTCGGTCGAGCCGTCGGCGTCGATCATCACGATGATGTCGCAGGTGCACGCCGCGAAACCGGCGGCCAGGGCGTCGCCCTTGCCCTTGCCCGTCTGGGTCACGACCTTCACGTTGGGCCGCAGCCGCCTGGCCACGGCGACCGTGTCGTCGACGGAGTTGCCGTCGACCAGCACGATCTCGTCGACCCACTGCGGGATGGTGGCGAAGACGTGCGGCAGGTTCTCGGCCTCGTTCATCGCGGGCACGACCACGCTCACCGTCGGTGAGATGGCCAGGTGCGGCGTGACGGGCGTGAAGCTCGACGGTGGCGGCATGGAGCGCAGGGGTCCGGACTGGAGCTTGCCGTTGTGCTTGGTTATCTCGGGACTCATGGCGAGGGAAATCCTTCCGGGACCCCGCCGTGCGAACCGGACGAGGTCATCCCCGGGTGCTGCGGGAATGACGAAACCGGTGGGCGGTGCATGGGGGTCCTGTGGAGAGTGAGGGTGTCGGTGTGCTGGTGCCGGGGGTGGGAGCGGTCAGCTCGCTCCCGATGCTTCCTTGACTACATTGGGTGACTCCTGCGGTTGCACGGAGGTGCGCACCCGACCAAAGCCCTTGAGGACACGGTCGGCCGCCTTATAAAGAGACGGTCGGTCCATGACAATTGTTCGGGCCTTGTTGAAAGGAGTTCGGCCGATCCAGTGCACCGCCGCGGTCGCGGACGGTCTCGAGATGCGGCCTTCGGCGACGTACAGGACCCCGCTCTTGAGCCAGTCTTTGTACTCCTTGCCGCCCTTGCCCATGTCGACCATGTGCAGCCCGTCGTTTGCGGCGGCCTCGGCCATCTGGAGGTGATGGACGATGCCCGGCGAATAACGGGCGAACTCGGTGTCGTAGGCGGGGAACCACCCTACAAGCGTGGTGGCCGTACGGAGGCCGAAATGTCCAGCCACGGGCACGTCGCCCGCGTAAAGCATGGTGAGCACGCCTCCGAAGTCGGATGACTTTTCGGCATGCATCATTTCCGTCAACTCGACGATCCACGGCTGGGCGAATCTGTCGACCCGGCCGGTCCTGCGGTATTGGTCCGATTTCCAGGCCAGCAGGGTGCGCAGCACCTCGGGATCGGCCGAGGCCCACGCGAGGCGCAGCTCTCCCTGCTCCCTGCCGAGCTTGCGCTCTTTGTAGCGGACGGTCTTGAGGTTCTTCGGTGAGTTGGCCTTGACCTGGTCGATCCAGGCCTCGAATCCCGAGGTGAAGTCCATGACCGGGGCCGGCCGGACATCCTGCTCGTAAGGGGCGAACGTGGGCTGCCCCGCCACCAGATGGTCGAAGTCGAACACGCTGAGCTTGCAGGCCCGCAGCAGCGTCTTGGCGTCGAGCTTCAGCTCCGGCGTGGCGATCAGGCCGTGGCAGGTGGTCAGGAAGCCGCCGAGTGGCTTGCCGATGCCGAAGCTGTGCCGTTCGTACGGGAAGAAGCCGGCGATGCCGGCGCCGTCGGAGATGACCGCCACCCTCACGTAGTCGCGCAAACGGTCCATCGCGACGGCGAACTCGACGGACAGGAACGGGTTGTCCAGACTCGGGTCTGCCTTCTGCAGCTCCCGCCACCGGGCGCGTTCGGAGTCTCCGAGGTCTCCCGGCCGAACTACCTGGATGTTCACCTTGCCCTGGCCCCCTGTTCGGTCTGCATGCTCTTCCCCCGGTACAACACGCGAAGCACGTACATGAACCCTCCGAGCACGGCGACGGTGGCCACACCGGCCCGCGGCGACCATGCGTTGAACAGCAGCATGGCCTCCGCGAGAAGCACGTTCAGTACGAGACTTGCGGCAGCCCCTACTGATAGTGCGGCAAGGGGATCACGATCACGCAACAGTCCCACCACTGCGGCCCCAGGAACGAACAGAAGGAACAGAGAGATCAAGAACGGGCGCAGCGGTGTCTCGATGTCGAACAATGCGACTATCGCCCCCGCTATGCAGGCGAACGCCAGCACCCACGCCAGCGCTCTGCGGTGCTTGAGCATCTCCTGTTTCTCTCCTGATCTTCCTGGTCGGGGCGCGTTTGATCGCAGTTCATGGGACCAATCAGCGCCTGGGCACGTCAATGCCGACGCTTGGTGACGCTGACCGGTTCACCCGCAGGCTGAGATTTCTCATGTGAACTTCAACACATGGTCAAGTGGTCTCCGGCCCCGGAGTGGTCCCCAAGCACACCAGAATGCCCTATGAGGCCTAGGATCTTCGAGCCAGGGCCCGAATTATGCCCAATTGTCGTCTAGTCCGCGATCTACCAGCGCTTGGCGCGAAGATTACTGTTCACCCATCCATGGTGTCCACGGAGGAGCTCTCCGCACCGGCGGTGGGCGTCTCCGGAGGCTCGGTGATGTCCGTGGGCGCATCGTCGTCCGGCGCGTCGGAGGCCGGCGGCCGCTGGTCGGCTGCCCAGGACAGCGAGCAGGACCTGGTGCCGCCGTTCGAGGTGAAGGCCACGCGGCCGCTGCCGGATGCGGTCGGATCGACGACCGTCACCACCACCCGCACGGAGCCGCCCGCCTTGATGGACCCGCTCGCCGGGTGCACGTCCAGGCCCTGCGAGGCGGTGGCCACCCACGAGACCGCGGCGTTGCGGGCGCTGAGCCCGATCCTGGCCAGGCCGTCCATGCCGTCCGGGCAGGACGCGACGAGCTTGGGGCCGGGCGCGGGCCTGCGGCGGGAGGCCGTGGGAACGGGGGCAGGCCTGGTACGGGGCCGCGTGGCGACCGGCCGCCCGCTCGGCGTGCGCCTGTCCGGCCGGGTCGCGCTCCGTGTCGGCGTCGGCGAGGGCGTGGGCTCGTCCTCGTCCTCCTCCACAACGGGCTCAGGAGAGGGGCTCTCCGCCACGGAGAGCGTGGGGGAGGGCGCCGGCGGCAGCGCGGTGCGGCTCGAGACGTCCCGGCCGTTGATCACGACCACGGCGCCCGTCGCGGCCAGCAGGCAGGCCCCGGCCAGCGCCACCGGCGCCAGCCGGCGCGGCCTGCGCCGGCGCGAGCGGCCCTCGGCGGCCACGGGGAACCCCGTCCGGTCGAAGGTGTCGCCGCGATCGGTGATCAACGTACGGGTCTGGTCGCGCTCCGGGTTGACGCACGTGTCGACCACCCGGCGGCGCAGCGAGAGCGGCGCGAACGCGACCGGCACCATGTCCAGCAGTCGAAGGGCCGAGATCTGCCGGTGCCGGCCCTCGGTGCACACCTCGCACCCGCCGATGTGCCCCGACAGCCGCCGGCGCAGCAACGGGGTGAGCGGCCCTTCCCACGAGTCCACCATCGCCGACAGGTCAGGACAGTGCGCCCGTCCGGTCCTGGCCAGCACCACGGCGGCGGCGGCGTTCTCCAGGTGGTCGCGCGCGCGGCCCAGCCTGACGGTCACCTGGCGCGAGGTCAGCCCGAGCACCGCGCCCACCTCGGCCGGGGTCAGGCCGTGCCGCAGCGACAGCACCAGGACCTCGCGCTCGTTCCTGCTCAGCTCGCCCAGCGTCTCGTGGACCAGGTCGGCCAGCTCGGGGTCGTCGTGCTCGCCGGGCTCCGGCAGCGGCAGGCCCTCCACAGGAGTGCCGCTCCGGTGCGACATCCTGGCCTGCGCCTGGAACCTGGTCAGCGCGTACAGCCAGGCCCGCAGCCTGGCGGGCTCCCTCAGCCGCTCCACGCATCCTTGCGCGGTGACGAGCGCGTCGTGCACGGCGTCCCCGGCGACCTCTCGCTCCTCGATGAGGGAGCAGGCGTAGTCGTGCAGCCGCTCGCCGTAGGAGTCGTACAGCCTGGCGGGGGCGTCGGTGTCCGCGCGCCGCAGAGCCTCAACGAGCTCCTGATCGTCGGTTCGGTCGACGGTCGGCCATCCAGGCACGGATTCCCTCCCCGCGGGTCGTACGGGCACTCAGCCCCACGCGGAGAGGACGCCGCCCCGTTCGGGCTGGTTCGCCCGCCATGCCCAACGGTTATGGGCGCGCTCATGGCCTCACGCGTTCGGCGGGCTCGGTCGCCCGATGCCGCCGTCTTCCCCCGCCCTGGTCGCTGCGCTCCCGCCGCTCCTCCAGACGACGGCACTCCCTCGCGGGTTCAGCCGTCGCAGTTGGGGGAGCAGAGGCGGCGTTCCATGCCCTGCAGGAAGAAGTCGCGGACCTGCAGGATGTCCTTGGCGATGTACGCCTCGCCGCCCGTGGCCTTGGCCAGCGCGTCCATCTGCCGCTTGCCCTTCTCGGCCTCCGGGCCGAACGCGATGAGCAGGATGCTGATGGGCCGCTTCGGGTTGTAGGTCTTCTGCAGGTACCGCAGGATCTCGGCGTTCTTGACGCCGCCGTCGGGATCGTCGTTCCCGGCGCCGTCGGTGAGGATCAGCAGCGTGTTGATCTTGTCTTGCCGGAACGTCTTGGTCAGCTCCGCGTAGGCGGCCCTGATCGTGTCGTTCAGCCCGGTGTCGCCCGTGGGCTTCGCCTCGATCTGGGAGAACGTCGTGGCCAGCGCCTCCTTGCGGAGCGACCCGTCGATCGACTCGGAGAGCGGCCCGACGGAGACGAGTTCCTTCCAGTCCTTGTTCCGTCCGTCCAGGTGCGTGGAGAACGTCCACAGACCCACCTCGGAGTCGGCGGGGAAGAGGCCGAGTCCCTCGGTCGCGATCTTGTTGATGGCCTGCATGCGGGTCATGTTCGTGCCGGGCACGGGCAGCGCCATCGTCCCCGAGACGTCGAGCAGGGTGAGCAGCCGGGAGCCGAGGTTCAGCCTGGACCAGGTCTGCACCATCCTGGCCACGGTCGCGGTGTCGGGCGGCTCCAGCGCGGTCGGCGGGTCGGGGGTGAAGCCCTTCTCCTCCGACAGCGCGTCGCCCGCCTTGCCGTCGGTGCCGCGGAACCCGGCGGCGCGCAGGATCTTCCCGGCCGACTCCGTGGTCAGGTTCTGCTTGAAGTCCGCCGCCGCCTTCAGCACCGCAGGGTCCTTGGCCAGGATCGTGACGGGGTAGTCGAGGCTGAGCGTGCCCTCCTTCGGATAGAGCGCCACCACCGGCGCCTCCGGCTTCTTGGCGTTGTGGGCGTAGATGGCCTGCTCGGAGGTCACCCCGACGGGCACCCTGCTGGACTTCACCGTGAGGCTGGCCAGCAGCGCCGTCGAGTCGGGCGCGAGCTGGCCGGACAGCTCCTTCAGCGCGCCCACAAGCGCCTTGTCCTGCTTGGCCTCCCTGGCCGTGCCGGCGGCGGCCAGCAGCGCGGCCAGCCCGGCGGAGTTCTTCTGGGGGTCGAGGGCCAGCACGCGTACCTTCTTGCCGGGCCCGTCCACGTTCGCGACGTTCGCCGCCGCGATCATCGCGCTCCAGCTCGGCTGCAGGGTGCCGGTGAGCTTCGGCGCGGCCGACTCGGCCGCCGCCAGCACCACGGGAGAGGTCGCGATCGACCCCTCGACCTGCGGCAGCGCCTTGCCTCCCGAGGTCTGGCGCATGCTCTCCATCAGCAGGCTGGAGTCCGCCACCCAGAAGTCGGCCGTCACCTTGCCCGCGGCCAGCGCGTTCGCGGTCTTCGCCGCCGCCTCCTTGGCCACCGTCACCTCGACGCACTTGCTGTCGATCGAGTGCATGGCCTTGTTGTAGTTGCCGGCGATCTTGTTGAGCGCGGGGTGGATGTCGGGGGTCGCGACGACGCGCAGCGGCAGCTTGCCGCTGGAGCAGTCGTGGTTCCTGTTGAAGATGACGAACGCGGCGACGCCGAGGAGCACGGCCATCGCGACGGCGCCGGCCAGCGGGACGAGCACCCTGCCGCGACCGTTGGCGGATCGCTTGCGCGGGGGAGGAGGTTCGCTGGCTCTGTATCCGCCGTCGAGATCGTCTGTGCGGTGTCGCCCCACGATGCCCTCTTAGGTGTGTAGGAACCTTCCGGAGACCCTAGCGGGAGAAGCTCCGCAATACTCCGGGAACGATACTCGGTGCGGTCAGTGGGGTTAAACAGCCCTTTTGGTGCGACGATTACGCAGTGTTGCCTTCAATGGCAGCATGCGTGACCGCGCCAGGCGCGCCTTCCCTCGCGTACGGCGACCACCGCCAGAGCGACCGCGACGGCCGGGTCGACCCACCACCAGCCGACCGTGTTGAGCCACAGTCCGGCGAGCACGCCCGCCGCCATGGCGGCGCAGATGAGGTTCTGCGTGCCCTCGCCCGCCGTCGACGGCGACGCCAGCCGCGCGCCGAGCCGCCGCTTGGCGATGCCCAGCAACGGCATGCTGACCAGGCTGACGGCCGTCACCACGATCCCCAGCACGCTCGGCACCGCCCGGTGCCCGGCCCCCAGGTCGTACGCCACGTGGATGACCAGATAGGGCGCGAGCAGCCAGAAGCTCACCGCGACCGCCCGCCTGGCGGTGGTCTCCGCGCTCGGCGACAGCGTGCGGGCGCCGGTGAACCGCCACACCACGATCATGCTGGCCGCCGCCTCCACGACCGCGCACAGCCCCCATCCGATCAGCGCGACGGAGTGCGCCACGAGGCCCGCCGCCAGGCCGAGCGTGCTTTCCACGCCCAGCCAGGCGAGCGTAGCCACCGAGAGTGAGCGAGCCGCGCGAGCAGCGCGCAACCAGTCTGCTGACGCGGCCGGATGCTCACGAATCCGCTGGTCAGGCACCATGAACCCCCGAACTCCCGGCTATCCGGCCGTCGACAGCTTTACGTACCGTACCCACTACTGTCCGTGACTCCAGATCGTCCGGGCAAAGGATGTTCAAGGTTCAGCGCATAATGGGCGAAGATCGTCAGATGGGGGGAGACGATTGCCGTTCACGCCCAGTCACATGGCCGCGGTGGTGCCGCTGCTGGCATCCTCCAGGGTGCGCAGGTTCGCCGATCCGTGGGCGCTCGCGCTGGGGGCGATGGTGCCCGACCTTCCGTTGTTCCTGCCGTTCCTGCCCGACTACACCGACTGGCACTCCTGGTCGGGCGTGGTCACCCTCGACCTCGCCGCGGTGCTCGTGCTGCTGCCGCTGTTCCACGTCGTGTTCAGGGACCCGCTGGTCGCCCTGCTGCCGGCCGCGCTCGCCGGCCGCGCCGCGCTGCTGGCCCCCGAACGGCTCAGGCTCCTGCCGATGGCCGCGGGCGCGGTGATCGGCGCCGCCTCTCACGTGCTCTGGGACTCCTTCACCCACTCCACCGCGGCCGTGGAATGGGGCGGCTGGCTCGGGGTCCCCGTCTTGGGCGCGATCCCGTTCTTCCGCCTCCTGCAGTACGTCTCCTCCGCGATCGGGCTGGCCGTCGTCGCGTGGTGGTGTCGGCGCGGGCTGTCCAGGATGCCCGCCGCCCCGGTGCCCGACCGCCTCCGGATCTCGCCGCGCACACGGCGGTCGATCCTGACCGCGTGCGCGGCGGGCACGGCGGCGGGCGCCCTCCTGTGGCCGCTCGTGGACGAACCCAGCCCGGAACTGGGCGTCCCCAGCGTGCTCACCAAGACGGGCGTGGGCACCCTGATCGGTCTGTGCCTCGTCCTCACCTGCTACGCGGTCGGCTGGCAGGTCCGGCGGCGCATGACAGTATCGGAAGGTGCTTGAGTACGTCACCGACCCCGACGATCCGCGCCTGACCGACTACACCCGGCTCAGGGACGTGGAACTGCGCAAGAGCCTGGAGGCCGAGCGCGGGCTGTTCCTCGCCGAAGGCGAGAAGGTCATCAGGCGCGCCATCGGCGCCGGCTACCCGATCCGCTCGGTCCTGACCACGCGCCGCTGGCTGGCGCCGCTGGAGGACGTGCTCGGCGACGCCGCCGTCTACGTGGTCAGCGACGAGATCATGTCCGGCATCGCCGGCTTCCAGGTCCACCGCGGGGCGCTGGCCTCGATGGAACGCCTGCCCTTGCCCGGCGTCGAGACCCTGCTCAAGCAGGGTGGCCGGCGCCTGCTCGTCCTTGAGGACCTGGTCGACCACTCCAACGTGGGGGCGATCTTCAGGTCGGCGGCGGCGCTCGGCGTGGACGGGATCATCCTGTCGCCCCGGTGCGCGGACCCGCTCTACCGGCGGGCGGTCAAGGTGTCGATGGGGGCGGTGTTCTCGATCCCGTACGCGCGCATGGACGACTGGTTCGAGGGCTTGTCACAGCTGCGCGAGGCGGGCTACCAGACCCTGGCCCTCACCCCGGATCAGACCGCCGCCCCTCTAGACGGGTTCAGGGCCGCGAACCGGGTGGCGCTGCTGCTGGGCGCCGAGGGCGACGGGCTCTCGTCCCGCTGGCTGGAGGAGGCCGACCAGGCGGTGTGCATCCCCATGAGCGCCGAGGCCATGGCCGCCGGGGTCGACTCCCTGAACGTCGTGGCGGCCGCGGCCATCGCATGTCACGGGCTGATGCGCTCGTCCCGCTGACCTCCCGCTCCGTGTGGCACGGCCGGGATGCGTTTAAGACGCGCACACGGGGCACGGCGGAAACCGTCGTGAGGAGAAGAGATGCATCCTGTACAGAAGGCCACCTCGCTGGGGATGGGCGTGCTCAGCGGCGCGCTGGCGACCCTGCTGTTCCGTCGGATGTGGAAGCTGGCCGCGGGCGAGGACGACTCGCCGGACGCCGAGGACCTCGAGCGCGACCTGACAGAGATCCTGGTCGCCGCGGCCTTGCAAGGGGCGCTGTTCGGCCTGATCAAGGCGATCGTGCACCGGGCGAGCGCAAAGACGTTCCGGCGCAGGGCGATCCAGAGCCGGGCGGCGAAGGCCTGACGAACGCTCGCGGCCCGGTCCGCGGCGGGGCGGACTCTCGTACGATGAGGGCGTGCTTCGCTCCGTGTGGAACGAGCCCCCTCCCCCCAGCCCGCCCGCACGGGGCCGGCGGGACTGGGCGCTCGTAGGGGTGCTCGTATCGCTCGCCCTGCTCGAAGGAGCTGTGCGGCCGGACATGCCGTGGCGGGCCGTCTCGGTGATCGTCACCGTCGGGCTGGTGCCCACGCTGCTCTGGCGCAGGACCCGGCCGCTGCTGATGGTCGCGATCGCCTTCACCACCTCGAGCGTCGTCCCGCTGTTCATGGACGGCGGCCGCCCCGACGCCTACACGATGGTGTTCGTGCTGATCCTGGTCTATTCGCTGTTCCGCTGGGGGTCGGGGCGCGAGGTCGTGATCGGGCTGGCGGTCATGCTCCCCGGGGTGCACTTCTCGCTGGCCGGCGCGCCTCTCGCTCCCGCCGACGCCGTCGGCGCGTTCGCGGTGTTCTTCTCGGCCATGGCGCTCGGCGGGGCGCTGCGCTACCGGGCGAGGGCGCGGATGCGCGAGCTCGACCAGGTCAAGCTGCTCGAACGCGAACAGCTGGCCCGCGACCTGCACGACATCGTCGCCCACCACGTCTCGGCCATGGCGATCCGCGCCCAGGCGGGCCTGGCGACGGCGGTGACGCGACCGGAGGCCGCCACCGACGCGCTGCGCGTGATCGAGGCCGAGGCGACGCGCACCCTCGCCGAGATGCGCGCCATGGTGCGCGTCCTGCGCAGGAACGAGCCTGCGGAGCTGGCGCCCAGCCGGCACATCTCCGACCTCCGGCAGCTCGCCGGCAGCGCCCGCGTCGGCCCGTCCGTGGACGTGCGGCTCGCCGGTGATCTCGACGACCTCTCCCCGTCGGTCGGGGCCGCGATCTACCGCATCGCCCAGGAATCGATCACCAACGCGCGGCGGCACGCCCGCCACGCCACCCGCATCGAGGTCCTGGTGGCCGCCGACGACACGTCGGTCCGCTTACGGGTGAGCGACGACGGCGACACCGCCTCGCCGCGCCAGGTGGCCGCGCCCGGCTACGGGCTGCTCGGCATGATCGAGCGCGCCGACCTGCTCGGCGGCACCTGCGAGGCCGGCCCGGGCCCCGAACGCGGCTGGACCGTGACGGCCGTCCTGCCCAGGGTGGGGGCGGCGACGTGAACATCCGGGTGGTCGTCGCCGACGACCAGGAGATCGCGCGCACCGGGCTCAGGATGATCCTGGACGCCCAGCCGGACATCGAGGTCGTCGGCGAGGCCGGCGACGGGCGGCGGGCCGTCGAGCTCGCGCGCCGGTTACGCCCGGACGTGTGCCTGTTCGACATCCGCATGCCCCACCTCGACGGCATCGAGGCCACCCGTTCCGTCGCGGGGCCGGCCGTGGACGCCCCGCTGGCCGTCGTCGTCATCACCACGTTCGACCTCGACGAGTACGTCTACGCCGCGCTCAGGGCCGGCGCCCGCGGGTTCCTGCTCAAGGACGCCGGCCCCGACCTGCTCGGCCAGGCCGTGCGCGCCGCCGCGGGCGGCGACGCCCTCATCGCCCCGAGCGTCACCGCCCGGCTGCTCGCGGCCTTCGCCGACTCGGGACGCGGCACGCCGCCGGCGCAGCCCATCGAGGCGCTGACGGACCGCGAGGAGCAGATCCTGCTCACCGTGGCGCGCGGCCGGACGAACAGCGAGATCGCCGCCGAGCTGCACATCTCGCTCAGCACCGTGAAGAGCCACATCGCGAGCCTGATGACCAAGCTCGGCGTGCGCAACCGCGTCGAGATCGCCATGTGGGCCTACGAGACCCGCCGCGTCAGGCCCTGACCGGGCGGCCTGCCCGCCGCCTCCTGATGATCCGTTCGGCCACGGCGAGGTTGATCACCCAGCCGGCGCCCACGAGCAGTGCCCTGCCGATCTCATCAGGGGGCGCGGCCACGATCACGAACCAGAGCGCCTGCGTCACCGCCTGCGTGCCCGCGCCCAGGCCGAGCGCGTACGCGCGCGTCATCCAGGCGCGGTGGCGGGCGACGTCCCGGCGCAGGATCGCGGCGACGCCGAGCACCAGGGACCCGGCCATGACCGTCCCGAACGCGAGCCGGAACGCGGCGAGCAGGCCGCCGTCCCCTGGAGGCAGGGCGGAGAACAGCGTCAGCCACAGCCCGGTCACCGCCGCCACCAGCCCCAGCGGGACCAGGATCCTGCCGAGCACGCGATGCCGCCGCGGCCGCCACCGCCCACCGAACTGGAAGGCGCCCAGCAGGTTGTACAGGCAGGCGGCGACGATGTGCAGGGCCACGGGGAGCGGCGCGGCGAAGAACCGCGCGTTGTCCGGCGTGACGTCCGCGCCGCCGGTCAGCTCGGTCAGGCGGACCGCCCCCGCGAGGAGGGGAACGAAGCCGAGCGCGATCAGGCCGGTGCGCGCGGGCCAGGCCCTGCCTGCCCCGGGCCGCGTGAACGTCGTGCTCTCGTGCGTCATGCCCCGATCGTCGCCGCGCGAGCGGTCACGGTTCATCGCCTGAAGGGGCCGAACCCGGGCGTCCGAACGGCTGACGGCGAGGTCGTACTTTCGGCCGTTGAGCCCTCGTGCGGGTCTGTTCACACTGACGTTCGCGGTGGTACGCGACCGGCGCCACCAACGGCACGAGGAGCATCCCATGAAGGCTTTCGTTCTGCGCTCGTACGGCTCGCCCGACGTCCTGGAGCTCAAGGAGCTCGACAAGCCGGAGCCCGGCGACGACGAGGTGCTGGTCCGGGTGCGGGCCACCTCCGTCCAGCCCTACGACTGGCACCTGATGAGAGGCGAGCCGTTCGTCGCCCGCCTGGCCGGCGACCTCGGCCTGCGCGGACCTAAGATCACCGTCCTGGGCGCCGACGTGGCCGGCGAGGTGGCGGCGGTGGGCAGGAACGTGACGGAGTTCAGCCCGGGCGACGAGGTGTACGGGATGCCCAAGCAGGGCGGCTTCGCCGAATACGTCTGCGTTCCCGAGCGCGAGCTGGCGCCGAAGCCCAGGAACCTGTCGTACGAGGAGGCCGCGGCGGTGCCCCTGGCGGCCGGCACGGCCCTGCTGGCCGTGCGCGACCACGGGCAGGTGCAGCCGGGGCACAAGGTGCTCGTCAACGGGGCCTCGGGCGGCGTGGGCACGTTCGCCGTGCAACTCGCCCGCGCGTACGGCGCGGAGGTCACCGGCGTCTGCAGCTCGCGCAACGTGGACCTGGTGCGATCGATCGGCGCGGACAAGGTCATCGACTACACCGAGCAGGATTTCACGCGGAACGGGCAGCGCTACGACGTGCTGGTCGACATCGCGGGAAGCCGTCCGGGATCGGCCTGCCGGCGGGTGCTGACCGGCAAGGGGGCGCTCGTCGCCGTCGGGGGACAGGCGGGCCGGTGGCTGCAGCCCGCCGGGCACGTCTTCTCGGTGCTGGCGGCCGGGCCGTTCGTGTCCCAGCGGGTGTCGTCCGCGAACGTGGTGAGGTGCGAGGAGACCAAACGGAACCTGATGACGCTGACCGAGCTCATCGAGGGCGGCAGGGTCTCGCCGGTCATCGACCGGAGCTTCCCGTTCGAGCGCATCCCGGAGGCCGTCGCGTACCAGGAGGCCGGGCACGCCCCCGGCAAGGTCGTCATCACGGTCGGAGACTAGGACCGCGGGGCGGGGTCGTCACGGTGGTCGCTCGGGACCGCGGGGCGGGGTCGTCGTCACGGTCGCCGCCCAGGCCGTGGCTCGGCGCCGTCCGGCCTTCCGCCGTTCACCGCTCAGGTCCGCTCGTCGTTGAGCCAGTCGGGGCGACTGTCGGGGTCGGTGACGATCGGACGGCTCACGATGGCGCTGTCGAGGCCCGTCTCCCTGATGTGGCGTTCGAGCGCGGGAGCCTGCCACGCGGTCGTGATGAGCGTGAGCTCCCAGCTGATCTCGTCGGGGCGGGCGGTCGGGCGTGGCGTCTCGGCTATGTCGATCGACGTGGCCAGTCCCGCGCGGAGGATGCCGTTGGCCAGCACGGCCGCCCTTTCGTGGCCCTCGATCGTCGCGCGGACCTCGATGAATTCCGCCATGGTCATCCTTTTCGAGGGTTGGAGGCCCACCCTACTGTGCTGAGGCGCGAGGGTGCTGTGCCCCAGATCACCCCTAGCACTGCTAGACGTTCGGTCGTCGCTCGTCGGCTTCGCTGGAGCGTTCTTCACGGCGTCGCCTGCCCTGCCGGCCGGCAGGGCAGGCGACGCCGTGGACCGGACCGGTCAGGCGAGGGCGATCCGGTCGCCGGCGTAGTCGAGGAGCCGTTCGGCCGTGGTGAAGCGGCGCTCCGGCGAACTGCCGTTCAGCAGCACGCCCACGACCCGCTCGCCACCGCGCTCGCCCGCGAACAGCAGGCAGTATCCCGCCGCCCTCGTGTAGCCGGTCTTCACGCCCAGCACCCCGTCCGCGCGCGTGAGCAGCTTGTTGGTGTTGTGCCAGGTGTGCGCCCGGTGCACCTTCGTCCTGGCCACCTTGTGCACCGTACGCCTGACCACGGTCGTGAACGTGTCATCCGCCAGCGCCCGCTGGGCCAGCTGCGCCTGGTCGGCGGCGGTCGAGTAGCCGCCGTTGCCCGGGGTGGGCATGCCGTCGGCGTTGGTGTAGCGGGTGTCGTCCAGGCCGAGCGAGCGGGCGGTGCGGTTCATCTTGGCGACGAAGGCGGTCTTGCCCGGGCCGTAACGCCGTGCCAGGGCGTTGGCCGCGTCGGCGCCCGAGGGCAGCATGAGGGCGTACAGCAGGTCCCTGACCGTGAAGCGCTCGCCCTTGCGCAGGCCCGCCGTCGCGGCGCCGTTGCGCGCGGCGTACGTCACGTCGGTCGCGGAGATCCTGACCGTGTCGCTCAGCCGGGCCTCGCGCAGCACGACGTACGCGGTCATGATCTTGACGAGGCTGGCGACCGGCATCCGGCGCGTCTCGCGCTTGCCGAGGTGGACCGTCTCGGCCGAGTCGATGACGTACGCCGCCTTGGCCGCCACGGCGGGCGCGTCCGCCGCCACGGCAGGGGTGGCGACCCCGACCAGCACAGTGACCACGACAGAACCCATGAAACCGGCGATACGCATGGCAATCATGGTGTCAGGAGATCAAGGGTTCGTTTGCCTGACACGGCTATAGGTATGGATCAGGCACGGGTAAATCGTTGATAGATCCGATATGGCGGGGGGCGGCGGCCATGGCAGGCAGGTTCATCATCAGTAAGGACGAAGAGGGCGGTTTCCGCTTCGCGCTCGTGGCGAACAACGGGCAGACGCTCGCGGTCGGCGAGGGTTTCCCGACCAAGGTGGCCTGCGTGAACGGCATCGAGACCGTACGCAGGAACGCCCCGGAGGCCGTCATCGACGACCAGAGCGAGCAGAGCGCCTGAACACGATGCCCGACCAGCACCTTGCGGGGCACACCGGCAACAGCGGCTGGATCCGCGCTCACAACTCGTCCGGGACGATCCACGGCGGCCGGGTGCCCTCCTGCACAGAGATGATCAACAGCATTTCTAGATCATGTCCGAGGGGTTCACAGGCGGCGTGCGGGCTACTGATCATGCGCGCGTGTCTCGCTCCTTGGCCCAGACGGCGATCTGGGTGCGGGAGTTGAAGCCGAGCTTGTTCAGTATGTGCTCGACATGTCCCTCGGCGGTGCGCTGGGCTATCACCAGGGCGGCTGCGATCTCCTTGTTGCTCATCCCCTGCGCGACGAGCCGCGCTATCTCGGTCTCCCTGCGCGTCAGCGGCGACCACGACGCCTCCTCGCCGGGCGGCTCGTTCGCCGGGTCGGTCTCACCCAGGGCGAGAGCGATCCCCTCGTCGTAGGACAGCCCGGCACCTCGGCTGAAGGCCGCTTCGAATGCCGGCTTGCCCAGCGCCTCGCGGGCACGCGACTCGCATTCGCCGTGTTGGCGAATGACGAGCTTGTACCTGAACGGCAACATGTGGATGCCTTGTTCGTATCTCCGCAGGAATCCCAGCAGCGTGGCCGCCCGCCGGTGCTGCCCCTGACCGGCGGCGATCCACGCCAGCACCTCGATGTTGAACCTGTAGCCGCGCAGGTCGTCGATGGAGTGCTGGAAGCGCAGGCTCTCCCGCTCCAGCGCGGCCGCGCGCTGAGCGTCGCCCTGCAACCAGAGCGCGACGCCGAGCACCGTCTTGCCGTAGGCCCTGACCCACCTGTC
>NZ_SMKO01000204.1 GCF_004348685.1 Nonomuraea deserti
GCTGGGAACGCTCGTCCTGGCCACAGCCGGCCAGGACGAGCGTTCCCAGCAGCGCGCCCGCGAAGGCCGTTCGTACGGGCCTCACGAGTAGTCCTTTCACACTGTCGGAACCGAGAGACCCGCATAAAGCGACGGATCACCCTTTTCCACGAGGGTTGATGACGTCGGCGCAGCGGCAGGCGACCTGGCTATGACAGTTGCGGGACAGCGCCGGATTCGCACCGGACTTCGCTGCAACGCTGCGCGTCGGACAAACGCTATCAATCCCCCGATGGCGCCGGGCGTCAAGGGGCCAGTTGGGCCTCCGCCTCGGCGATGATCCGCTGGAGCCGGAGCCCGTGGGCGGCGTCGAGCGGGTGGCCGCCGCCGTTGCGCACGGTCTCCGCGAACTCGGCGGCGACGTTCTCGAGGGGGTCGTCGTCGAACGGCAGCAACACGGCGTTGCCGGTGCGGCCGTACACGGCGTAAGACGACGGGGGCAGGTCGCCGACCGCGGTCATGCACAGGGACGCCTCGCTGACGGCGCCGTTCTCGTGCTCCAGCAGCAGCCCGGTCCAGCCGAGCGGGTTGCCGTGCGCGCGCACGCCGGTCACCCGGCCGAGCGCGGCGTCCAACAGGTCGATGACGTGCGGACCGACGTCCAGGAGCGCTCCGCGTTCGAGCCGCCACGGGGTGGCGAAGTGGTGGTTGCCCAGGAGGACGCCGCAGATGTTGGTGGCGTGGCCGCCGAACGCCTCGATCTCGGCGCACCGGGCGAGGAAGATACGGGTCTGGGTGGCGTACCGCATGGTGAGCACCATCTGGGAGGCGACGCCCGCCTCCGCCACGGCGCCTGCCAGACGCTCGGCGCCTTCGAGCGAGTCGGCCAGCGGCTTCTCCAGCAGCAGCGCCTTGCCCGCGCGGGCGGCGCGGACGCCGATCTCGGCCTGGACGGCGGGCGGCACGCAGAACGCGACGGCCTCGCAGACGTCGAACAGTTCCTCGACCCGCTCGAACACCGGCGCGCCGAACCGGGCGGCCGCTTCGGGCCTGCGGGCCCACACCCCGGCCAGCCGCGTGTGCGGCCCTCTGGCCAGCATCGGCGCGTGCGCCCTCTCCGCCCATGGCCCCGCTCCGACCAGCCCGACGGCCACCGGCTCCATGCGCCCCTCCTAAGGCCTCTACAAAACCGCACTATTGAACATCTAACCGTCTAGTAGCGTCCTAGGCTCCCATTCCACCCCAAATGACGCCTTCATCAGAACGTCCACCACTGGGGATCCAGGCCGCGGCCGACCTTTCGTATGTCGTCCCGCACCACGAGCTGCCCGTCCTCACCCCGTCGGCGGAGAGCTCGCCACCTGACGCCGCGCCGCGACGGGCCGTACCGGATGATGGACTGCATGGACGAGATGCTGCTGCTCCGGCACGGCGCGACAGAGTGGAGCCAGGCAGGCAAGCACACCGGCCGCACCGACCTGCCGCTGATCGGCGACGGCGAGGAGCAGGCCAGGGCGCTGGCGCCGCTGGTCAAGGGGCGCGAGTTCGGCCTCGTGCTGGTCTCGCCCGCCCAGCGCGCGCGGCGCACGGCGGACCTGGCCGGGCTCAACGGCTACCAGGTGGACGCCGACCTGTGGGAGTGGGACTACGGCGGTTACGAGGGCATCACCACGCCCGAGATCCGCGAGAACCGCCCCGGGTGGTATCTGTGGCGCGACGGGGTGATCCCCGGCGACGCCGAGCATCCGGGGGAGAGCGCCGCCCAGGTCGCCGCCCGCGCCGACCGGGTGATCGAACGGGCGCGCGCCGCGGAGGGACGGGTGGCGCTGGTGGCGCACGGCCACTTCCTGCGCGTCCTGGCCGCCCGCTGGCTGGGGCTCGGCCCCGCGGAGGGGCGGCTGTTCAAGCTCGACACGGGCACCTACTCGCGGCTCGGCTTCGAGCACGCCGAGCCGGTGCTCATGGCGTGGAACGCCCCGGTCGACTGCCTCCAGGCGTCCTGACCGGGCCCGGCGGTCAGGCCGGCGCCGGGGAAGGGCGCGGGCCGCGCCCGGTGAGCCACTCCAGGACCCTGCGGTGCCCGGCGGCGGCGTCCTCGAAATGACCCCAGTGCCAGTACCTCGGCTGGTCGCGGATGCCGGTCACCCACGTCCGGTAGGAGACGGAGGCGCCCGCCGCGGCGGGTGCCACGCCGTAGGTGCGGATCACGACCTTGCCGCCCGGCGCGAACAACACGTCGTCGGCGATCGGGTACAACGTCATCTGGTCGAGCATGGCCCCGATCCTCACCCCGGCGGGAGGCAGGGCGGTTACACCTCCGGCTCGCCCCCGTTAAGCGGGCGAGCCGGAGGTGAACACGGTGTTACACGAGCAGTCCGTCGAACTCTCCGTCCTTCACCCCGAGCACCAGGGCCCGGATCTCGTCGCGGGTATAGATGAGGGCAGGGCCGTCGGGGAAACGCGAGTTGCGCACCGCGATCCCTCCATCGGGAAGCTCCGCGAGCTCCACGCAGTTGCCCTGCGAGTTGCTGTAGCGGCTCTTGCGCCAGGCGACCTGGGTCAGGTCCGCCGCGGGCATGCCGTTGTAGGTCTGGTTCATCTACATCTTTCTGAGAAGACCGCCGATGAGCTCGACGGTGCCCCCTGGCGTGGTGCTCTCCACGCACAGTTGCTCCATAGCCGTGAGATACGGATCGATGTCCTCACGCTTGTCCAGGTACAGGGCACCCCAGAGCTGCTCGACGTAGACAACGTCCGACAAGTCGGACTCGGGAAACCGCAAGATGCTGAACGCGCCCCCTTCAGCGGCATGCTTGCCGAACCTGAAGGGCATCACCTGAAGGGTGATGTTGGGAAGGGCAGCGACTTCCAGCAGATGCTGGAGCTGCTCGGCCATGACCTCCCGCCCGCCGATGGTCCTCTTGAGCGCCGCCTCGTCGACGACGGCCCACAGCCGGGGCCCGTCCTTCTGCGTGAAGCGCTCCTGGCGCTGCATGCGCATGTGCACGCGGCGCTCGATTCTCTCCGGACTCGCATCGGGGTTGCCAAGCTGGAAGACCGAACGCGCATACGCGGCCGTCTGCAGCAGGCCCGGCACGAACTGCACCTCATAGGTGCGGATCACGCTGGCGGCCTCCTCCAGACCCACGTACGTGGTGAACCACGACGGCAACTCCGCCGAGTACTTGTGCCACCACCCGGGGGTGTTGGCCTCGCGAACCATCTCCAGCAGGGCACGGCGCTCGGCATCGTCGACGACGCCGTACAGGGTGAGCAGGTCTTCCACGTCACGTGTCTTGAAGCCGACGCGCCCGAGCTCCATGCGGCTGATCTTGGACTCGGACGCCCGGATGTGAAATCCGGCCTGAGCACGGTCCAGACCGCTGGTTTCACGCAGGCGCCTGAGGCTCGCCCCCAGCATGATGCGCCGAACGGTCGAGCCGGAACCGGGCGGATCAATGGACACGTGCTGCTCCTTGGTCGTTTCCTTGCGACTCAGTCTGTCACTTCACGGCCCAAAGATCATGGGCCGCGGACAAGATCCCCTTTCCCCCATATTGACCTTTTGAGGGAAACCGTAGCGCGTGCACGTGTTGTCTGCACGTGCATTCGCTCTTGCAGTTGCACGAGAGTTTGACGCAGAATGATCTACGTGCAATCCACCACGGCGCCCGGCCAGTGGACGACGTTCGATTGGTGGCCTCCGGTCGGCTGGTGGCCGGAGGCGGCCCGCGATCTCCTGGCCCCTGGCCCGTCGACGAGCGCCACGTTCGTGCTGCCGCCAACCGCCTCCTCGGTCCACTCGGCCCGCAGCTTCGGCGCCGGCGTCCTGACCGGGTGGGGCCTGACCGAACTCATCGAGAACATGGAACTGGTGGTCTCCGAGCTGGCCACCAACGCCCTCCGCCACGGCCTCTGCCTCGACGACCCACGGCGCGAACGCGCCGTCCACATGTCCCTGGTGCGCCGCGGGCCGCTCGTGACCAGCGCATTCACCGATCCAGGGTCATCGGTGCCGGTGCTGCGATACCCTGGGCCCCTTGACACCGGCGGCCTCGGACTCCACATCGTCGAATCACTCAGCCTCCGCTGGGGCTGGTCCGCACTCGCACCTCACGGAAAGATCGTCTGGGCAGTCCTCTCCTGACCGGGAGTGATCTGCATTACCGTGGATGGTCATGGCTCACGGTGAGTCCCTTGCGCGCGACCCCATGAGAGTGCTGACAGATGGAAGATCACCTGCTCGGCTGGCTGCGAACACTAGAGGAAGACCGGCTCGGCCGCGTCCTGGCCAACAGGCCTGACGCCATCGCCGCGCCCTGGCCACGGCGGCTCGACACCCTGGCCCAGCGACTGGGCAACGGCTTCGCCGTCATGGAGACCCTGCGGAGGCTCCCGCTCCCCTGCCTGCAACTGGCCGAGGCGGCCCTGGCCATGAGCCGTCCCACGGCCGACCGGCTGGCGGCCTTCGTCGACGCCCGGGTCGACGACGTGACCCCCTGGCTCGAGCACCTCTACGACCACGCGCTGGCCTGGCCCGGCGACGACGGCGTGATCCATCTGGCCGAGGGCGTGACGCGCTGGTGGTCGGCGCCGCTGAGCCTGGGCGAGCCGCTCGACCACTACCTCAACTCCTGGACGATCAGCAACGACGCGCTGCACGCGCTGGCCCGCAACCTCGGCCTGCCCGCGCAGGGCAACAAACGCCGCGCGATCGCCCGCGTCACCGAGGCTCTCGGTGACGGCGAGCGGGTCCGGGCGATGTTGCCCCAGGCCCCCGAGGGCACCGTCCCGCTGCTCGACCGGTTCGCCTGGGAGGGCCCCACGCTCAACGTCGACGGAGGCCGCTTCGTCACCCCCGGCACGCCGGAGAAGTGGTGCGCCGACCACGGCATGCTGTTCCGGCCGAGCTGGCACGTCGCCGAGATCCCCCGCGAGGTGGCGATCTGCCTGCGCGGCCCCGGCTACCACCCGCCCTACACACCCGAGTCGCCCGAGGTGGCCACCATCCCGGTCGACCCAGAAGAGGTCGACCACCTGATGACGCTGGCCGCGCCGCACGTGGTGGAGCGGTGCGCGGCCCTGCTGGACAACACCGCGAAGACGCCGCTGCCGCTGCTCAAGACCGGCGGCGTGGGCGTGCGCGAGGTACGCAGGATCGCCAAGGAGACCGGCTGCGACGAGGACGAGACGCGGCTGCTGCTGGAGATCTGCGCGGTGGCCAGGCTGCTGGCCTGGGACGAGCAGTCCGGCGGCATGATCCCCACCGAGCGCTACGACCGGTGGCGGCTCGACGAGGGCTCGGCCAGGCTCAGGGTGCTGCTGTCGGCGTGGTGGCGCATGGAGCGCTCGTCGCTGCGCAGGGTCGACGGCAAGTACGGCACCGTGCTCGGCGACGACCCCACCGGCAGCGCGGTGGCCAGGGTCCGCAGGGCCGTGCTGTCGGTGCTGGCCCATCTGCCCGCCGGCACGGCGTTCGCCGGCCGCGACAGCCTCATGGGCAGCGTGCACTGGCACGCGCCGCTGATCGACCTGGAGCTGCTGCGGGAATGCGCCCCCGCCGTGCTCGACGAGGCCCGGCTGCTGGGGCTGCTGGCCAACAACGCGCTCACCGACCTGGGCCGGGCGCTGGCGGGCCTGACCGCCCGGCCGGGCGACGAGAACGACGCCGCCGTGCCCATGGTCGAGCACGACCCGGTGCTGTCCGAGGCGGCCACGAGGGCGCTGGCGAGCGTACGCAGGAGCGCCCTGTTCGGCCCCGACCTCACCGCGGTCGTGACCGGCCCGCCGTCGGCCGAGCTGGCGGAGCTGCTCGACCGGACCGCCGAGCGCGAGTCGCGGGGCGCCGCCTCGGTGTGGCGGTTCACCACGGAGAGCGTGCGCCGGGCGCTCGACCGCGGCCACGAACCCGACGAGCTGCTCGACGAGCTGGCCGGGGTCGGCACCATCCCCCAGCCGCTGGAATACCTCGTGCGCGACACCGCGCGCCGGCACGGCGAGGTGACGGTCACCACGGTCGGCTGCGTCGTCCAGGCCGCCGACCCGACGCTGCTGGCCGAGATCGCCGCCCACCGGCGGCTGGGCAAGCTGGGCCTGCGGCTGCTCGCCCCCACGGTGCTGGTCAGCGCCGCGCCCGCGGAGCGCACCCTTGCCGCGCTGCGCGAGGTCGGCTACTCCCCCGTGCCCGTGGCCGACACCGGCGAGATCACCATCCACCGGGCCAGGTCCACCCACCTGGAGGAGCCGCACAACGGCAAGCTGATCCTGCTGCCCGGCGGCCAGGTGGCCGAGCTGTCCGACTTCACCGGCATCACCGAGCTCGAAGCGCCCCCCTACATGCTGGCCGAACCGCTGCCCGACCCCTTCGAGCACGCCCGCCGCCTGATCGCCGCCAGCCGGGCCGACGCCGGCTCGAGCGGCCGCACCTGGGCGGTCATCGGCCGGATGGCCACCAGGCTGCCGACGGCCCAGCAGTCGCTGCTCGGGTTCGTGGTCGACCGCGGCGTGCGCGCCGGCATCACGCTCACCGACGGGCTGACCGCCACGATCAGCCACGGCGAGCTCAAGGGCGGCGCCCTCGACGCGTGGTGCGAGGAGGCAGGCGATTACCTGGAGTTCCCCCTCGCCGAGATCGTCGAGGTCAGGGGCGCGTACTGACGGTGCGCGCCGTGACAGCGACGGCGCGCGCCGGGCGGCGGCGGTGGCCGCTGAAGGTGCGCGTCAGGCGCCGATGGCGCCGGTAGGTGCGCGTCAGGCGGAGGCGGTGACGCGGCGGCGGGCCTCCGGGACGATCAGCGGCGTGGCCGTCTGCGGGTCCTGGATGATCTCGCATCGCAGGTCGAACACCTGCCGCACCAGCTCCGGCGTGACGACGTCGCGGGGCTCCCCCTCGGCCACGATCTCCCCGCCGCGCATCACGATCAGGTGGGTCGCGTACCGGCAGGCCTGGTTCAGGTCGTGCAGCACGGCCACCATGGTCCGCCCCGCCTCGTGCAGGTCGGCGCAGAGGTCGAGCACCTCGATCTGGTGGGAGATGTCCAGGAACGTCGTGGGCTCGTCCAGCAGCAGGATCGGCGTCTCCTGCGCCAGCGCCATGGCCAGCCACACCCGCTGCCGCTGGCCTCCCGACAGCTCGTCCACGATCCGGTCGCCGAGCTCGGTCACGTCGGTGGCGCGCATGGCCTCGCTCACCGCTCTCTCGTCGGCCCTCGACCACTGCCGCATGAGCCGCTGGTGCGGGTAGCGGCCGCGGGCCACCAGGTCGGCCACGGTGATGCCGTCGGGCACGATCGAGGTCTGCGGGAGCAGGCCGAGCCGCCTGGCCACCTCCTTCGACGGCAGGGCGGTGATGACGCTCCCGTCGAGGTGCACGGCGCCCGTCCTGGGCTTGAGCATCCTGGCCAGCGCCCGCAGCAGGGTGGACTTGCCGCAGGCGTTGGGGCCGATGATCACGGTGAAGGACTCGTCGGGGATCGACACGTTCAGGTCCGCGGCCACGACGCGCTGGTCGTACGCGAGGGTGAGGCTGGTGCCGGACAGGCGGGAGGCCATCTGCGGAGATCCTTTCGCCGGGGCGGTGGCCATCAGTGGCGGTCCTTTCGCAGGAGCAGGGCGAGGTAGGTGCCGCCGATGGCGGCGGTCAGCACGCCGACGGGCAGCTGCGTGGGGGCCAGCAGCCGCTGCGCGGCCAGGTCGGCGGCCGTCAGCAGGACGGCGCCGGTCAGCGCCGAGGCGCCCATCGTCACGCCGGGCGAGCGGGTGAGCCGCCGGGCCAGCTGCGGCGCGGCGAGCGCGACGAAGATGACGGGCCCGGCCGCGGCCGTGGCCACCCCGGACAGCAGCACCCCCGCCGCGATGGCCACCGCGCGCACGGCCTCGACCCTGATGCCCATGGCCCTGGCCGCGTCGTCACCCATCTCGATCATCCGCATGGGCCGCGACACGTACGCGCTCACGGGCAGCAGCACGGCCAGCGCCAGCGCCACGGGCCTCGCGTGATCCCAACCGCGCCCGCTCAGGCTGCCCGTCAGCCAGGCGCCCGCGGAGGCGGCGTCGTTGATGTTCGCCCGGGTCAGCAGGTACGAGTTGACCGCGAGCAGCAGCGCGTTCGCCCCGATGCCGACCAGCACCAGGCGGTAGCCCTGCACGCCGCCGCGGTAGGCCAGCGCGTAGACCAGCACGGCGGTGACCACGCAGCCCGCCAGCGCGCCGCCGGCGATCGTCATGGCCGAGCCGCCGGCGACCACCGCGATGATGCCGCCGGTCGAGGCCCCGGCCGTGAAGCCGATGAAGTCGGGGCTGCCCAGCGGGTTCCTGGTGAGGCTCTGGAAGATCGCGCCGCTCAGCCCGAACGCCGCCCCCACCAGCAGCCCCGTCACCACCCGCGGGGCGCGGAGCTTGCCGACGATCATCTCGGCGACCGGCGTGCCCTGGCCGAACACCGCGGTGACGACGTCAGGGACGGGCACCGTGTACTCGCCCGTCGCCAGGGCCGCCACGGTCACCGCGCAGGCGAGCACGATCAGCGCGGCGCCGACGAGCAGGGCGCGGGGCGCGAGCCGTACGGACCAGGATCCGACGCGGATGGTCACAGCGCCGCCACCCGCCTCCGCCTGGCCAGCATGATGAAGATCGGCGGGCCGATCACCGCCCACACGATGCCCACCTGCACCTCTCCCGGCCGCGCGATGAGCCGGCCTGCCACGTCGGCCGCCAGCAGCAGCACCGGCGCGGCCAGCGCCGAGTACGGCAGCACCCACCGCTGGTCGGGCCCCACCACCGCGCGCACGGCGTGCGGCACGATCAGCCCGACGAACCAGAGCGGCCCTGCGGCGGCGGTGGCCGCGCCGCACAGCAGCGTGACCGCGACCCCGGTGAGGATCCTGGTGCGGTTGACGGCGACGCCGAGCGCCTTGCCCGCGTCGTCGCCGAGCGCGAGCGTGTTGAGCGGCCGGGCCAGCATCAGGCCGAGCACCAGGCCGGCCGCCATGAACGGCGCCAGCCGCACCAGCGTGTCGGCCGTCTGCCCGGCCAGCGAGCCGGTCAGCCAGAACCGCATGCGGTCGAAGGTCTGGGAGTCCATGCGCAGGATGGCCGAGGCGATCGCGGTGCACACCATGCCGAACGCGACGCCCGCGAGCGTCAGGCGTACCGGGCTGGAGCCGGAGCGGCCGGAGGAGGCGAGGGCGTAGACGGCGGCGGAGGCCAGCGCGGCCCCGCCGAACGCGAACCACACGTAGACGGCGGGGTCGGAGAGCCCGAACAGGCCGAGCGCCAGCGTGACGCCGAGCGCGGCGCCCTCGTTGATGCCCAGCAGACCGGGGTCGGCGAGCGGATTGCGCGTCAGGCTCTGCATAAGCGCGCCCGCCAGCCCCAGGGTGGCGCCCACGCCGATGCCGAGCAGCGTGCGCGGGACGCGCAGCTCGCGGATGACCGTGTGGTCGTTGGAGCCGTCAGGGGCCAGAAAGGCGTCGATCACCGTGCCGAACGACACGCCGCGCGCGCCCAGCGCCACGCTGGCCATCGCCGTCAGTGCGAGCACCCCCACCGCGACGACCAGCCCGGTGGCCAGGATCGCGGGGCGGCCCCTGCGGTCGCGGGCGGCGCCGGCGTCCCCACCGGCCCCGGCGACCGGGACGGCCGTCTCCTCAGCCGGACGCACCCGGCCCCCTCTCGTAGCGGTCAAACTTAGGCAAGGCTAATCTAATGGCCTGTGAACAAGGCAAGCCTAACCACTGAGGAGATGGAGATGTCAGGACCCGTACTGCCGCGCAGGGGCTTCCTGTCGGCCACGGCAGGCCTCGCGGCGGCCCTGACACTCGCGGCGTGCGGCGGCGGCACGGGGACGGCGCCCACCGCGGCGGGCTCCCCCGCGTCGGCGGGCCAGGGCTGGTCGTTCACCGACGACCGCGGCAAGAAGCTGGAGCTGGCCCGGCCGCCTGCCAGGATCGTCGCCCAGGTGGGCGCGGCCGCCGCCCTTTGGGACTTCGGCGTGCGCCCCATCGCCGTCTTCGGCCCCCACAAGCTCAAGGACGGCGCCAAGGACCCGCAGGCCGGCAACGTCGACATCACCAAGGTCGAGGGCCTGGGCAACGTGTGGGACGAGTTCAACGTCGAGAAGTACATCTCCCTCCAGCCCGAACTCCTGGTCAGCAGCATGTACGTCAAGGGCGCCCTCTGGTACGTGCCCGAGAAGTCCAAGGACGCCATCGAGCAGGTCGCCCCGACCGCGGGCATCATGCTCACCGGCAAGAGCGCCACCGAGGTGATCGGCAAGTACGAGGAGCTCGCCACGTCGCTCGGCGCCGACCTCCGGGGCGTGCCCGAGGCCAAGGCCCGCATGGAGGCCGCCACCAAGGAGCTGGCGCAGTTCAAGGACCTCAAGATCCTCATGATGTCCGGCGGCCCCGACCAGATGTGGGTGGTCAACCCGCCCGAATATCCGGACATCGTGCACCTCACCACGGCCGGACTCGACGTCGTCACGCCGTCGAAGGTGGACGAGGGCGGCTTCTTCCAGACCTTGAGCTGGGAGAACGCCGACACCTACGACGCCGACGTGATCCTCTACGACACGCGCACCCAGTCGCTCAAGCCGGAGGAGATGCTGAAGAAGCCCACCTTCACCAAGCTGCCCGCGGTCGAGGCCGGCCAGTTCTACCCGTGGCGCGCGGAGGTGGCCTTCAGCTACCAGGGGTACGCGGCGTTCCTCGAGGAGCTGGTGGCGAACCTGAAAAAGGCCCGCCCGCTCGGCTAGCTCGCCGCGCTCGGGGTCAGCGCACTCCGCAGCGGCGCACCGCGAGCAGGGCCAGCGCGCGCGTGACGTCCAGCAGCTCGCCCAGCGCGACCTGCTCCCTGGGGGCGTGCGCGAACCGCACGTCTCCGGGGCCGTAGTGCAGCGTCGGGATGCCGCCCGCCGTGTACAGGCGCAGGTCGCTGCCGTACGGCGCCGCCGACTCCACCGGCAGGCCGCCCGTCGTGTCGGCGACCGCCCGGCGCACCTCGCCGAGCAGCTCGTGCCCCGCGGGCAGCCGGCCGCTGGCGAACTGCCCGCCCGGCCACGTCACCACCGGCGGGTGGGCCCGCAGCCAGGGGTGCGCGACCTCCGCGACCGCCTCCTCGAACGCCGCGCGCGCCGCGACCGGGTCCTCGTCCAGCCGCACCCCGAGCCGCCCCTCCGCGACCAGCAGGTCGGGCACGGTGCTGGCCCAGTCTCCGGCGCGCACGGTGCCGATCTCGATCGGGTACGGCAGCGCGGTGCCGCGGAACAGCTCGGGCACGTCGCTGTTGCGCGCCGCCTCCAGCCGCCTGATCGCCTCGAACACCGGCCAGAACACCTCGACCGCGTTGACGCCCTCCTGGCGGGTGGCGCCGTGGGCGGCCAGCCCGGCGATCTCCAGCCGGAACGTCAGCGCCCCGGCGTTGGCGGTGATGACCGCGCCGCTGGTGGGCTCGCTGATGACCGCGGCCTCGGCCGTGTGGCCCCTGGCCAGGGTGGCGAACGCGCCCAGCCCGCCGTCCTCCTCGCTGATCACGCAGTGCACGGCCAGCGGCCTGACCAGCCGGATCCCGGCCCGGTGGATCGCCCTGGCCACGGCCAGGTTGGCGACGAGCCCGGCCTTCATGTCGCACGCGCCCCTGCCGTGCAGCACGTCGCCGCTGATCCTGGCGGCGAACGGGTCGCTGCCCTCCCACCTGGCCAGGTCGCCGGTGGGGACGACGTCGACGTGGCCCTGGAGCGCCAGCGCGGGGGCGCCCTCCCCCTCGGTCACGGCCACCACGCCGTACCCCTCGGTTCGCGGGGCCTCGGTGCCGGGGAAGCCGGGACGGTCGCTGAGGTCGGCGAGGTCCAGCTTCCACACGTCAACGTCCATGCCCGTGCCGGCGAGCAGGCGGGCGTAGTGGTGCTGGAGGTCGGATTCGGCGTCGGTGCCGGTGACGCTGGGGACCCTCACGGCTTCCGCCAGCAAGTCGACCGTCTCCGCCGCGTCGATGGCGTCGAGTACGCGGGCTTCTACGTCGTGCACGCTGCATTGTCGCACGCCGCCCGCGTTGTCCTGTTCGCGGTGTTCGCTTCGGGGTTTCGCCTCCGGGTGTTCGCCTCGGGGTGTTCGCCTCCGGGTGTTCGCCGCCTTCCCGTGAGCGGCGTTCAGCAGCCCTCGGCCCGCACGTCGCCGAAGCGCACGGCGAAGCCCTTGCCGGCGGGGGCGGCGGCCATGGCGCCGGCCATCGCGGGCCTGCCGGGCGGGAAGTAAGCCAGGCGCAGCATGGCCTCCGGCGGGTCGCCGTCGAGGCCGTAGCGTACGGTGACCGCGTCGCCGGCGCGCTCGAGGGTGAACGTCACCCGCTGCGCCGCGCGTCCGAGCGGCAGCACCGACCAGTCGGAGAACTCCCTGGTCACGACCGTGCTGAGATGGAAGCCGCCGTCGACGTACTCTACGCCGGCCTTGATCCAGTGGTGCTCGTCGATCCTCAGCACGGCGCCCGCCTGGTCGTACTGCTCGGCGTAGTCACCGTTGAACGTGACGGAGAGCAGCAGGTCGCCGGGGAGGGTGCGGCCGAACATGTGGGCGCTGTCGTAAGTGTAGCCGTAGTGGGTCTGGCGCCACATGTCGGTGGCGGGATCGCAGAAGAGGCTCAAGCCGTCGTCGGCGGTCCATTCGCGGGGAGGGTTGAGCCATTGCCAGCCGGTCTCACCGAAGGCCGTGATCATGACGTAATCCTGCCACGGTCCGGGCGTCCCGGTAAGCGTCCAGGGGCCGGGGACGGCGGACCTGGAGATCGGACGTCCGGCGGCTCGTAAACTTGGGCCTGTGGAAGAGCCCAAGTTCGAGATTCAGATGCTGCACGACCGGGTCATGATCAGTATGGAGCAGGAGGCCGGGGAGCGGCGCAGCGGCTCCGGGATCGTCATCCCCGCGACGGTCAAGATGGCCAACCGCCTGGCCTGGGGCGAGGTCTGCGGCGTCGGCACGAACGTGCGCTCGGTCAAGGTCGGCGACAAGGTGCTGTTCAACCCGGAGGACCAGTCCGAGGTCGAGGTGCACGCGCGGGTCTATCTGGTGATGCGCGAGCGCGACCTGCACGCGGTGGCCACCCAGGAGACCGACCACGGCACCGGCCTCTATCTATGACGCCGGCGACGTCCTGACGAAGGAGAGCCAGAGGTCGGCGTCCCACGTCCTGGCGGGCACGTCCGCCAGCACGCGGGTGACCTTGCCCTTGAGGTCGAGCACCGCCAGGCGATAGGCGTCCTCGTGCGCGAGGACGGCGATGACATGCTCGTCGTCCCACCAGCCCCACACCGCACGCGGCGCCGCGCCGACCCGCCCGGCGATCTTTCCTGTGGCGGGGTCGAGCAGGCAGAGCTGTTCCTCGATACGTTTGGGGCACCACGTGGCCAGCCGCTTGCCCGACGGGGAGAAGGCGTCCTCGGGGCCGGTCGGCGGGCCCGCGTCCGCATAAGTGCGCACGACCGCTCCGTCGGACGCCCGATGGACGCGCAGGCCGGTGCCGTGCCTGGACACGAGATGGCCGTCGGGGCTCCACCAGTAGCCGGCGTTCGCGCTCAGGCCCGCGATCCTGACCGTGCGGGCGGTCTTGGCGGCCACGTCCACGACCGCGAACCCGAGCACCCGCCACGTGCCGCCCACCTTCTGCTCGACCGTGAGCGCGATCTTCTTGCCGTCGCGGGACCAGGAGGCGTAGGAGGCGGTCATGGGTCTCTTGACCGTGCGGATCGTGGTGGTCTCGCCGGTGGCGCGGTCGGTGACGAGGAGCGCGTCGTGGCCCGATCGGTACGCCGTGGGCACCCCCGCCGCCAGGCGTCCGCCGGGCGCGACCGACACCTCGGAGAGGGCCTTCTGCCGGGCGAAGGCGTTGCCGGTGGTGTTTCTCAGATAGGTGTCCCGGGTGCCGAGGCCGTAGGCGGTGAGCCGTACGGGATCGCCCGCTTGTTCGCGATATTTCATGCCGCCGGTGCCGGGGAGCTCCAGATCTGCCCGTACGGCTGCCCGTGCGGGCGGGGCTGCGGCCGGCGCGGGCGACGCCGCGAGGGGGGCGGGGAACGTCAGGGACAGTGCGATGGCGATGGTGGCGATCACGCCCGCAGGATAGGCACGAAACCGCGGGTTTTCCGGCGTGATGCCGACTAGGTATGTACGTAGCTCAGCGCGAACCGGATGACGTCGAAGCCGACCGTGCGCAGGCCGAGATAGACGATCACCCCGGCCGCGGCCAGGGTCACGGCGAGCACGATGATGCGCACCGTCCAGCCCTGCCGTTTGTACCACTCCGTCCAGGCGTGCAACACGCGCTTGCCGAACTCCAGCACCTTGTGCGCCCAGTGGAACTCGGTGGCCAGCACCGCCAGCCCGGCGAACACGACCAGCCACCCCGGCCCGGGGAACGGCACCATGATCAGCCCGCCGACCACCATGACCGTCCCGATCACGCCGACCACGATCTTCAGCGTCAGCGCGCCCGTACGGGTCGAGCGGATGCCGTCCAGCCAGCCCTGGATCCCCCTGCGCCGGCCGGGCATGCCGGACCGATCGGCGGCCCGTCGTTTGATCACGTCGGCGTCGCCGGTGTCGGAGTTCTGAATCGTCACATTTCCCCCCGGCAGTTGGTATGCCCCCCAGGATACGGCGCTGCCTTCAGCCACACTTGCAGACGACCAGCAAATCACCAAACCCGCATATGGGTAAAATCTCCTGCTGGAGCAGGCTCCCACGGGCAAATATCGGTTAATGTCTGCTATGCCCGACGTATTGCTCCGCACTGTCACCGGCCCTGTACGCGCGGCCTCCATCGAGGGCGCCGTACTCCCCCACGAACACCTGCGCACCGACATGCGCTGGGCGGTCGGCATCGACTCCGACCCGCACCGGTGGCTCGACGAGGAGGCCACCGTCACCGCGGAGCTGCGCGAGCTGCGGCAGTCCGGCGGGCTCTCCCTGGCGGTCGACCTGACGTGCCTGGGCATGGGCCGCGACGCCGGCACCCTGGCCCGGGTCGCGGCGGGCAGCCGGGTGGCGGTGATCGCCTCGACCGGCCTGTTCGCCGAGCCGTACACGACCGTCGGCGACGCTGACGTGGACGCGCTCACCGGCCTGCTCATGGAGGAGATCTCCAGCGGCGTGGACGGCACGGGCGTCTTCCCCGGCGTGATCGGCGAGGTCGGCTGCTGGGGCGCCGAACCCACCCCCCGGGAGGAACGTTTCCTGGTCGCCGCCGCCCGCGCCTCGATCCGCTCACGCCTGCCGGTCGCCACGCACGGCAGGAACGCGCTGTCCGTGCTGGAGATCCTGCTCGGCCAGAACCTGCCGGGTTCCCGGGTGGCCGTCGGCTACGCGGGGGCCGAGCCGGCCGCCGCCAGGAAGATCGCCGAAGCGGGCGCGTACGTGAGCCTCGGCGTGCTCGGCCTCGCCCGGCGGCACGGCCCCGACCAGGCGGCCAGGATCGCGCTCGGCCTGATCGAGGACGGCCTCGCGGACCGCCTCCTCCTCAGCACCGGGCTGAGCCGGGTGGCGCAGACGCGCAAGTACGGCGGGCCCGGCTACGCCCACCTCTTCCACGACCTGCTGCCGCGCCTGCGCGACGCGGGCACAGGCGAGGACACCATTCGCCTGATCACGCACGACAACCCGCTGCGCTGGCTGACCTCCGGCCTGACTTGACCTCCACCTATGTCAAGGTTGCAGACTGCTGTGCATGATCTTCACTCAAGCGGAACTTGACTACCTGTCCACGCAGCGCATCGGCCGCCTGGCCACGGTCGCGCCAGACGGGCAGGTGCAGAACAATCCGACCGGCTTCTTCGTCGACGCCGCCACCGGCACGATCACCATCGGCGGGCACGCCCTCGGCGAGTCGAAGAAGTTCCGGAACATCCAGGCGGGCAGCACGGTCGCGTTCGTCGTGGACGACCTGGCCACGGTGGACCCCTGGGTGCCACGGGGCATCGAGATCCGCGGCACCGCCGAGGCCCTGACGGACCACGAGCCCCCCGTGGCGTTCTTCTCGAGGGAGATCATCCGGATCACCCCCACCAAGATCATTTCGTGGGGTGTGGACGGGCCGCGGAGAAGCCGGACGGTGTGAAAGCTCGCCAGGATCGGGATCACGCGATGCCTGGGCGGATGGCCGGCATGGCAGGAGTCTGGCCGCGACCGCCCGGATGGTCGTCCGCCCAGCCCGGGGCACCCGCGTACGCCGATCCGCGTACCCGCCCCTAAGGTGACCGTATGGTCACGGTGTGGGTGGTCAGCGGGCCGCCGGGCGCGGGCAAGTCCTCGGTGGCCGCCGCGCTGCTCGCCCGGCTCGACCCGGTGCCCGCCCTGCTCGACAAGGACACCGTCTACGGCGACTTCGTGGCGCGGGTCCTGCCCGGCCACGGCAGGCCCGACGGCGAGCGCGAGGGCCCCTGGTACGACGAGAACGTCAAGCGCTTCGAATACGCCGGCCTGACCAGGACCGCCAGGCAGATCCGCGGTCACGGCTGCCCGGTGCTGCTCGACGGCCCGTTCACCACGCAGGTGCACGACTCGGCGCGGTGGGCGGGGTGGGTGGCGGAGCTGGGCGGGCCGCCGGTGCGGCTGCTGTGGGTCCGGTCCGACGGCGCGACGCTGCGCGAGCGGCTCACGGCCCGGGGGTTCGCGCGCGACGCGGGCAAGCTGGCGGCGTTCGACGCCTACCTGCGCGACATCCGGGTGGACGAGCCGCCCGTCGTGTCCCACCTGGAGATCGACAACCGCAGCGGCGCGCCGCCGATCGCGGAGCAGCTCACGGCGGCGGGGATACCGGCGAGGGCGCGCGCAGGGTTCACGAGGTCACCCGATAGTCGTCGTCCCGCGCGTCCATGATCGCCATGTGGCCCGGCAGGTGGCCGATCGCGTACTCGACCCCGCTGGCCATCACCGCCGCCTGAGGCGTCACGCCGCACGCCCAGAACACCGGCGTCTCCCCCGCCCGCACCTCCACGGGGTCGCCGAAGTCGGGCCTGGCCAGGTCGCCGATCCCGATCGCCGCGGGGTCACCCACGTGCACGGGTGCGCCGTGCACCATCGGATAGCGGCCGCTCACCTCGACGGCGGTCCGCACCCGGTCCTCCGGCACCGGGCGCATCGAGACGACCAGCGGCCCCGACAGGCTGCCCACGGCCTCGCAGGCGACGCCGGTGACGTACATCGGCACGTTCGTCCCCAGCTCCAGGTGCCGCACCGGCACCCCGGCGGCCAGCAGCGCCCGTTCGAAGGTGAAGCTGCAGCCGATGAGGAACGGCACCAGGTCGTCGCGCCACTCGGCCACCACGTCGTCGAGGTCGGCGACCGCCGCGCCGTCGCGGTAGAGCCGGTAGCCGGGCAGGTCGGTACGCAGGTCGCCGGGGAACAGTCGCGTGGACCGGGCCCCCGGCTCCCCCACGTCGAGGACCGGGCACGCCTGCGGGTTGAGGTGCGCGAACAGCAGCAGGTCGTAGCCGAGCCGCTCGGGCACGGCGATGAGGTTGGCCTGCGTCCAGCCCCGGCACCAGCCCGCGGTGGGCACCCGCTCGCCGGCGCGGAAGCGCTCTCGCGCCTGTGCGGGACTCAGGTCGGCGACGTCCACCTCTTGACGTTATGACCACCGCGCACCTCGGTCCATCACCGCGCTCGCCACGTGATGTTGTGAATTTCCGGGGTAGCGGGTGGCGGTGCGGCTAGATGTGAACCTCCTCGACTACGTTCTGATCGCCATCTACTTCGCCACCGTGCTCGGCATCGGCCTCGCCGCCCGTAAGCGGATCAGCTCCAGCCTCGACTTCTTCCTGGCCGGTCGCGGCTTACCCGCGTGGGTCACCGGCCTCGCGTTCGTGTCGGCGAACTTAGGCGCCATCGAGATCCTCGGCATGGCGGCCAACGGCGTGCAGTACGGCGCGATGACCGTGCACTACTACTGGATCGGCGCGGTCCCCGCCATGGTGTTCCTCGGCATCGTGATGATGCCCTTCTACTACCGTTCCAAGGTCCGCAGCGTGCCCGAGTTCCTGCGCAGGCGCTTCAACGGGGCCACGCAGCTGCTCAACGCGATCACGTTCGCGGTCGCGCAGGTGCTCATCGCGGGGGTGAACCTCTACGCGCTGGCCATCGTCATGGAGGCGCTGCTGGGCTGGCCGCTGCCGGTGTCGGTGGTGGTGTCGGCGGTGATCGTGCTGGCGTACATCACGCTCGGCGGGCTCTCCTCGGCGATCTATAACGAGGTGCTGCAGTTCTTCGTGATCCTCGCCGGCCTGATCCCGCTGACCGTGCTCGGGCTGATCAAGGTGGGCGGCGTCTCCGGCCTGGCCGACAAGGTGCGGCAGAGCTCCCTCGGCGAGGGTGGCCTGCACACCTGGGCGGGCACGGCCGGCGAGAACCCGATGCAGGCACACTGGATCGGCATCGTGTTCGGGCTCGGGTTCGTGTTGTCGTTCGGCTACTGGACCACGAACTTCGCCGAGGTGCAGCGGGCCCTGTCGGCGCGGAACACGAACGCGTCGCGGCTCACGCCCATCATCGCCGCGTACCCGAAGTTGTTCATCCCGCTGGTCACGGTGCTGCCGGGCATGATCGCGCTGGTGCTCTTCAACGGCTGGGGCGAGGGGCAGGACTACAACAACGCGATCCCCCTGCTCATGCGCGACCTGCTGCCGAACGGCGTGCTGGGCGTCGCGGTGACCGGGCTGCTGGCGTCGTTCATGGCGGGCATGGCGGCCAACATCAGCGGCTTCAACACCGTGTTCACCAACGACATCTGGCAGGCGCACGTGCGCAAGGAGCGCGACGACGGCTACTACCTGCGGGTGGGCCGGATCGCGACGGTCGCGGGCGTGGCGCTGGGCGTCGGGACGGCGTTCATCGCGGCCGGTTACACCAACATCATGAACTACCTGCAGGCGCTGTTCTCGTTCTTCAACGCGCCGCTGTTCGCGACGTTCATCATCGGGCTGTTCTGGCGGCGGATGACGCCGTGGGCGGGCTTCTGGGGGCTGCTGGCCGGAACGGCGGCGGCCTTCGTGTCCTACATCGCGTACAAGGCGGGGATCGTGAACTTCGGCACCGAGCTGAACGCGAGCTTCTGGGGCGCGGGCGTCGCCTTCGTCGTGGACGTGATCGTGTCGGTGGCGGTCACGCTGGTCACCACGGCCAAACCCGTCGAGGAACTGCGCGGCCTCGTCTACGGGCTCACCGCCGTCGACGCGGAGGACGACGCGCTGGCCGGGGACGCCCGGTGGTACCGCTCGCCCGTGCTGCTCGGCACGGGTGCGATCGTGCTGGCCGCTGTGATGTACGGAGTGATCCTGTGACGGACATCAGACTCGTGATCGGCGGGCTGTTCCTGCTGTACGGCGTGATCCTCATCGTCGCCGGGCTCGTCGGGAGCGCCGTCAACCTGTGGACGGGCCTGCCCATGGCCGTCTTCGGCGGCGCCTTCGTGGTGTGGTCGCGCGTCAGACGGATCTGACGCCTCCACGGCCCGCC